>JAGQXH010000775.1 GCA_020436695.1 Lewinella sp.
CCGATCTGCGTATCGATAACCCCAACAACCGGGTGGATCCCGATATTCAAGACGAAAAAGGTTTCACGGCTGATCTTGGCTGGCGTACGCGCTCCGGTAGCTGGCTTTATGCAGATGTGACGGCTTTTTATGTCTCCTACCAAGATCGTATCGGCCAGGTATTGCGTTCGGGAGAACCGCCACTGTACAATGATTACCGCTTGCGGACCAATATTGCCGATGCCCGCAACATCGGATTGGAAATATTTGCCGAAGCCGATCTTTGGCATTTCCTTCGGCCGGATGATGCGCGGAATCGTTTATCCCTGTTCGTAAATACCTCCTTGATCGATGCGAAGTATATCAACACGGAAGACTTATCCATTTTGAACCGAAAAGTGGAACTGGTGCCGCCTCTAACCTTACGTACCGGACTGACCTACCGACGTGGAGAACTGAAAGCTTCCTTCATCTGGGCTTACACCGCCGAACATTTCACCGATGCAACCAATGCGGTGCGTACCTCTTCGGCCGTCAATGGTATCATCCCGGCGTATCAGGTAGCGGATCTTTCGGTGGGATGGAAATGGCATTTTCTCAGTCTGGAAGCCAGTTGCAATAATCTTTTTGATGCCCGCTACTTTACCCGCCGGGCGGATGCTTATCCGGGGCCGGGTATTATTCCGGCGGAGGGGAGGAGCTTATATTTGACAATTGGGTTGGAATTGTAATCCGGGGGCCGGACTTTATCCCGGGTAGTGCGGTAAGGTGGCGGGCGGGCTGTTTTATTATTCCCACCCACATTATGGCGTCACCCCGCCGCCGCTGTCGGCCAGCCGGTTGTACAGCTACTGTCCCTATTTTATTCTTGAGATAGGGCAGTCGATTAAATACGTGCAGTACTTTCCTTAATGCCACATTCTAACGTCTGTTTCTGGAAAAAATTAAACGAGGAGACCCAAACGGGATCTCATTTGTCAACCCATCGCTGGTTTTCTGGATGAGCCTGTATTGGTATATCTCTGAGGAGTCACGCTTGTGAAGCTTGAAGTTGGGAATATCTTTTTTTGAACTCAGAGAATCTCCTCGTGGTGTAACAATGATAAACTCCTGCGTATTGATCAGATTATTCAGGCTCAATGCAAAAATTATGGAATCACCCTGTTGAAGGGCATTGATATAGGGTTCAAAAGTCTCTATTTTAGCGAAGCGTACGATTAAGCTGATCAATCTTTCTTTATCTATGGCATACGCCCATTGGATGAGTTGATAATTGCCACCTTTTTGACCTTCCAGAAAATACCAGGTACCATCGGGACCACCATTTATTATTTCCTCTTTGTAATAGGTAGGCCTACACCAGAATTCAATAGTATTAAACTCCAGAAAGAATTGTTTCCATTGATATGGCTCGAGTTCCAGAAGCCGACGCTGATAGGATTTGGTTATTTTGCTGTAACCATAGCTTTCGATATAGTAATGATCATTTTGCTGAAACAAGCTTAAATATACGTTGGAGAACCAGCCGTTAGTAACGGTAAGTCTATAAATTTCCGGAAGCCTATAATCACTGATGTCGGGTACGAAATCTTCCTCCAATTGCCGCTGAAGGTAGATTTTAAGGTCATCTATTTCTTGTTTTTCATACAGTGATTTTTCACAGCTATCTACAATCGGACCATGGCAGGATAGGCTAATTAGCAGTAAGAAAAAAACGGTTAAGGTTAGTTTCATCTATGGTAGAATTATAGCCGGTTCATATCATCCGAGTATTATTTAACTTCAAACCGGCCACTCGCAACGAACTGACCGTTAACTTTGATACTAATAAGGTGCTCACCCGGATAATGTTGGCGGGTGGTGAAATTTTGGAATCGTTGATTTTTGACAAAATGTTTTTCCTCGCCGGCCGATAGAGTAAATTCACTGATCTTAAATACTTTATGAGAGATCTTGCCGCTTAGTGTTTGATAGTCAATGGCGTATTCCAGCCGCACCTGGCTATCTTCTTTGCCTTCATTTCTGACGGTAAATTGAAAATGGAAGCGTTCACCAATGTTCACTTCTGCATCGTGTTGAAATGAGTGAACCGTAATCGTATTCATATCCGGATTGAAACCGAATAATTTTAAAGCGACAGGATGCCCCTTTTTCAGCAAACCCCGGCAGGCGTGGCGCACGATCCAATCAGTATCGTCATGATCTCCCAGCCATTGTTCGGCGATTTCCAGCACGAACTCCGGATGATCTTTGGAGATGTCATTTAAGTTATTGGCCACCGAACGGCGCACACTTTCGGACGGATCGTCTTTGAGCTGCTCCAATACCGGAAGAATGAGCTGTGGTTCTTTTTTTAATACCGGAATACCCATTCCCCAGGGCAATCGCGGCCGGAACCCTTCCGTAGCCAGGCGTCTGACACACCAGCTGGAGTGTTTCGCCCAGTCCTTCATCTGTACGTACATACGATCCGGATATTGCTTCAGGTAAGGACGAACTGCAAATTCGGCACTTGTCCAGCGGGTCATCAGTTCCAGACCCGGGATGGAGAGATCGGGCTGCTCCAGTCCGAAGCGCTGCACGAAATCCGGCAGAAATCCGTATTCGAATACCATCCTTTCACCGTGATGATCGATCAGTGCCTGCGTCGCATTCAGAAGTATCTGTAGTGCCACGTGATAATCATCGGGCAGCGCTGTTTGCAGACTATCGCTAATGTGGCGCATCCGTTCTTTCAGTTCCAGATCTTCCCAAAGCGGTTGGAAAACCTGCTCCAGAAAATGTTCAACGGGAAAGGGCGACCAAACTTTTTTGAGCAGGTTACCGAAGTCTTCCAGCAATTCACGGGTATAGATGTCCTTTAGTTTGAATACGGATTTTTCAGTCTTTTCAGTGGCCATTGTTAAGGTCATTTTCAATTTGTAAGAAACACAATTTAAGTAATAAAACAAAATAGATGAAATTATTTGTTTTAACGTGATTTGACCGAATGCACACAAAAACCTGTTACTTTGCAGGAGGCAATATTTATCGCTAAACTTTAGGCGACTGGCTGCCGTTTCTATTGGTAACGTAAACAGAAACACTTGCTGTTAAAGACCTTACATATCACCCTGATCATCAGTCTGCTTTCCAGTTCGGTGGGAGTAGTGGTTAATCAGCATTTTTGTAGGGAGCAATTGAAGCATACGTCCCTGTTTACAGCGGTGAAAAGTTGCCATGATAAAAAAGTGGCATCCTGCCCCATGCACGTGGGAAATGCGGGTTTGGGCCTGGATAAAAAAGATTGTTGCAATAACACCAGCCAGTTTTTAAAGACCAGCCAGGAGCAGCAAATGAATCAGGCGGACCCGGTAAAGGGGCCGGTTGCGAATGTGAACAGTAAGTTGTCTGTGTTGCGATTCCTCCTAATGCCGCAGGCCTCCAGAACGAATACCACTGAATATCACCCACCTCCTCTTATTGCTGATTTTCCTTCCTTATTTCAGATCTTTCGATTATAGCGAACACCCATTCTGCTTCCTTATCTTTGAGTGAGTAATTGACACGCTTCAAAGCGGTAACCGTTATTCTATTTTCCTGTTATTCCGTTGAATCAATACAGATGAATATACTTTTGCATAGGCAGGCATTGCCTGAAATATGGCATGAGCAACGAGCTGCCAAATGGAGGAAATTCCTGAAGATGACCACCGGATGGATGTTCTTCATTTGTTGTTTGCTCGGTCCGGATCTCTTACCGGCCCAATCCCTTAAGGATCTGCTGGCGCAACTGCCCCAGGCCAATCCCGAACTACGGGCGCTTTACCTGGATTATCAGGCAGCGTTGGCAGTGGCCCCACAGGTCAGCCAGTTACCTGACCCAGAGCTCAAATTAGGCTGGTATACCCTATCGCCCGAAACCCGGCTTGGACCCCAGAGGTTATGGTGGATACTGAATCAAAAGCTACCCTGGCCGGGCAAGCTGAAGGCACAGGAAGAATTGGCTCTAACTAGAGCAACGCCTCTGTTGGAGAAAGTGGCCGTACGACAATTACTGCTGGA
>JAGQXH010000776.1 GCA_020436695.1 Lewinella sp.
CGCGGTATTAACGTAACCTCTACCTCTGAGTTCGTTGGCCAGTTTCAACTGATGCTCTGCGCGACTGTGCACTTCCCCCTGATGATAAAACAGGGTATCGAAACGGTAGAAAGATACCGGATTGGTATAGCGATTGGACACTGTATCAAATTCGGGGGCTGACAGGCGATGTAACAGACGTGTATCGGTATACCCTTTTTCCTGGAGCTTCCGGTTGGCATATTCCTGGCCCAGAAATTCATAGAGCCGGTTGTAGGCATCATTGTCGCTGACCAGAAAGATCTTGCGTACGTAATGCGCTACTGAAGGCAACAATTGTTCGGCGGTGGAATCGACCATTACCGGTGTTTGAGGTGGGCTCACGGCCCCGGTACGCATCGGGGTCCACTTATCCAGCCCCAGGATCCGCAACTCGTTCAGCTTTTCCAATGCCAGCAGGGCTGCGGGCATTTTCACCGTACTGGCCGGATAGAAATAGCTGCCTTCCTGCAGTCCGTAGGTGTAAGTGCGGAATTTCGGCTTCCCCTGCTCATCACGATCGACCTGAGTATAGATCACCTGTATCTCATAGTGTTCCGGATCCTGCGCCCAGGCCCCAAAGTTTGATTTCCCTTCCCGGATCAGTTGAACAAGTGGATCTATCTGTGCAGACAGGGCAAATGGGAATAGAATAATAGCGATTGTAGTAATGAACTTTCGCATGGCTTCCATCGTAGAGTATAGGTTGAATTGATTTGATAGCAAAATCAGGATAAATACCGGAAGGTTCGATAGAACCGGCATCGTTTATTTTGGGTTTAGCAATTACGCTCTGGCGAACAAAAGGACCAACCCTACCAAATTGTCAATAATATGAGAATTTTTCAGTGTGGGAACTGCCAATTCCCGATCTATTTCGAAAATACAACCTGTCTCAACTGCGGATACGCCCTGGGCTACCACAGTGAGTACGATATGATGGTGCCTTTACAAAGGGACCACGAACACTGGACCCTTATTCCCGCCGATGGTCAAACATACCGATATTGTGCGAACTATCAGCACGATGTGTGTAACTGGATATTGCCCACCGGTCGGGAGCAGGAATTCTGCGAGGCCTGTGCGCTTAACCGCACTATTCCCCACCTCAATTCGGAGGATAACCTAACCGCCTGGCATCAGTTGGAAAAAGCGAAACACCGGCTGATCTATGGGCTTAAACAGTTGGGGCTTCCGGTAGTTAGTAAAAACGAACAGGCGGAAACCGGCCTGGCTTTCGATTTTTTATCCGATGAAAAAAATGAAAAAGGGGAGAAAAATATAAAGACCGGTCATGCCAACGGACTGATCACCATCAATCTGGCCGAAGCCGATTCGGTGCACCGGGAATGGATCAGAAGAAAATTATCGGAGCCCTACCGCACTCTGATCGGACATTTTCGCCACGAGGTGGGGCACTATTACTGGGACCGGCTCGTGCAGCCATATCCCGACGAACATGCGGCTTTCCACCGGATCTTTGGCGATGAGACCCAGGATTATGCTCAGTCGCTGGAGACTTATTATCAAAACGGTGCCGATCCCAACTGGCAACAATCCTATATCAGCCAGTACGCCACAGCCCATCCCTGGGAAGACTGGGCGGAAACCTGGGCACACTACCTGCACGTCATGGATACCGTGGAAACGGCTTATTCTTTCGGACTCTCCCTGCATCCATCGATCACTTACAGCGATCTGTTGAAAAGCCAGGCTACTTTCGATCCACATTCCGAAACAAACTTTGACCGGATCATCGACGCCTTCATTTCCATCACTTTTGCCATCAACAGCTTTAACCGGGGCATGGGGCTATCGGATGTATACCCTTTTGTCATCGCCCCGGCGGTGAAGGAGAAACTGCGGTTTATCCATAAATTGGTGCTTCCGTATTCGGCAGGTTAAACGCAGGAGTCAATCCTGTTTTAACGCCGCTCCGGTCCCCGGCCCTTCCGCATATTCAATGATCCCCTGATCGATATGTACTCCGGTGGCCGGGTCGTTTTTCAGCAGCAGTGCGCCGTCCATATCCACATAATCCAGTAACGGCAGTAAGTGAGCTATAGCCGCAATACCCACCGAAGATTCGGTCATGCAGCCTACCATAACCTGCAGGCCCAGCGCTTTGGCCTGCCGGATCATACGCAGTGCCGGTGTGAGTCCTCCACATTTCATCAGTTTGATATTGACCCCGTGAAAGCGGCCGGCACATTTTTCAATATCGTCCTCCCGTTGACAGCTCTCATCGGCGATAATCGGAAGGGCGCTGTCTCGAACGACCTCTTTCATGCTTTCATCATCGGCCGGCGACATCGGTTGTTCGATGAATTCGACGCCCAGATGCATTAGTTCGTTTGACAGATCAATGGTTTGTCGGGGTGTCCAGGCGCAGTTGGCATCCACCCGAAAGACCGCATCCGTATGTGCTCGTAAGGCCCGAATGATATCCAGATCGTAATCCGTCCCCAGTTTGATCTTGTACACCGGCCACGGCATCACCTGCATTTTGGCGATCATCTCTTCAATGGAGGCAATACCGATCGTATAGTTAGTGAGTGGCAATTTACCCGGATGCAGCCCCCAATGAGCATAGAGCGGTTTTCCGGCACGGCGGGCCGCCAGATCGTGGGCGGCTACATCGAGTGCACATTGAACGAAAGGATGATCATTCAGATCAGGCCGCATCATCTCCCAGAAGTCTTCGGCATTTTCCCAATGGCTGCTTTCTATCTTGGAGCGAAGCCCTTCCAGAATGGCCTGCATTCGGTCCAGTGACTGACCGTAATAAGAAGTTGCCGTTGCCTCACCGTAACCCGATAATTCTCCGTCTTTTAATTCTACCACCAGACTGGGCTGATGCGTGCGTGCGCCGTGGGCAATGCGGAAGGTGTGCCGTAATTCAAGTTGAAATGGATGAAGTTTCAGTTGCATGTTTGATGGATCGAAGTATTTCTTTGTGACAGAGAAAATGTTGCCCCTAGATCACGGCTGCTTCGAGCAATTCAATGGAGCCTTCAGCAACGTTCATCCGGGCTTTGATACCTACCGGCAAGGTACATTGATCTGTGATATGTCCGAAAGGAAAACCATAAGCTATCGGACATTTGACCGATCCTAAACGATCTTCCAGCGTCTGGCTCAGGCTCAAGGACCGGTCATTTTCTCCAGCTTCACAACCGGAAAATACACCCAGCGCAATACCATTGGCAGTGGTAAGATCTGCTGACTGTCGAAGTTGGGTCAGCATGCGATCTACCCGGTAGGGTTTTTCTCCAACTTCCTCAATAAAGACCAGATGGCCGCCCAGATCCGGCAAATAACCGGTACCGGCCATGGCCGCCAAAAGAGATAGATTCCCTCCCAGTAAAACGCCTTCAGCTTCACCAGATCTCATTTTATTGTATCCATAGGCCGCATCTGTCTTTTCCCCATAGGTAGCCGGGCGCTGGATCGCCCAGGGACTTTTGCCTTCCATCAATACCGCCTCGATATGCAGCCGATTGTAATCGGTAAGTTCGGAAGCCCCCACCGGACCGTGAAAACCAACGAGACCCGTCTTGAGGTAAATAGCATTCAGCAAGGCCGTAATATCACTGTATCCGATCAATACCTTGGGTCGGCTTCGAATCAAAGCATAGTCGATATAAGGCAGCAATCGGCTACAACCATATCCTCCGCGTACACACCATACCGCTTTTACTTCATCGTCGGAGAAAGCACGATGAAGGTCTTCCAGGCGTTGTTGGTCACTACCGGCTACATAACCATACTGCTCCCGGATATACTTTCCCAGTTTCACGCGAAACCCAAAGGCTTCCAGATTCTTGACTGCCTTTTCCAATCCCTCATCGTCGATATAACTGCCGGGAGAGATCAGACTGACCAGATCGTTTTGCTGCAAACGACGGGGTTTTATCCGACTGGATTCGGCCGGGTAAACAGCCGCTTTCAGTTGTGGTGTACAGCCTCCCAGCGTCAGCCCCAGGCCGGCCACCAATAATTG
>JAGQXH010000777.1 GCA_020436695.1 Lewinella sp.
GTACCGGGTAGCCGAAATACTACGGAGCAGAAAAGTTTGATTTCCCTGATTATCCATCCAGTCGATACGATCTTCCGGTGGGGATCCGGTCAGAAAATCCATATCGCCATCCTGATCGAGGTCCACCAGGGTAATAAACCGGTACTGCATACTAGCTACTGAAATGGTCTGTTGCGTAAAGCTGCCGGAGCCATTATTGATCCACCACTGAATGCCAAGGCCGTTTCCGCCAACCAAGTCCAGGTCACCATCCCGGTCCAGATCACCAACGTCAAAGCCCAGATAAGAAGTGCCGCTGGATATGACATGCTCAGTAAACGGAGGACTTCCATCATTTTCAAACCAGCTCAAACCCGGAAGCGCAGAAGAGCCGGCAATGACATCAGGATCCCCGTCGCCATCCATATCACCGGTATGCAGCCAGTTGGTATTCGACGTCCCTCCGAGGGATACCGGTGTGGCGAAGCTGCCGCCACCCAGATTCTCCGTCCAATAAACGCCGGCACCGGGGTTGAAATTGGTTACAATATCAAGATCGCCATCCATATCAAGATCCACCACATCACCCCGAATACCATTGTTGATCACTCCCGTAGAAATGCTTTCTGAGGTAAAAGCGATACCAGCACAATGTTCGCAGATATTCTCTAACCAGACCAGTGAACCTTCCGCCGGACTACCGGAAATAACATCCTGATCACCATCGCTATCCAGGTCACCCACCGCAGCCGTAACGACATCTTCCAAGGCATCCGACACGACTTCGCGTACAAAGCTCAGATCGCCGTTGTGCCGATACCAGAACAATACGCCGGCTGCCGGGCTGGCCGAAATAACGTCGAGATTGCCGTCACCGTTCACATCTGCCGTCATTACCCAATTACCACCTTCCGCACTGGCATCGATCGGCTCACCTTCAAAAATATTGGTTCCATCATTTTTAAAAAGAATGATCTCATCGTCGGCCGGACTGGGAGCAATAATGTCCTGGAACCCGTCCCGGTTCATATCCACTATGCTGAAGGAAGTAACACCATCGATATTGGATACCAGGGTGGTACCTCCGAATGATTGACTCCCATTATTGATGTAGGCATTGATGACGCCCTGATCAGGAGATGCTACTACGATGTCCATATCGCCATCCTTTTCCAGATCAATGGCGTCCACCTCACTGGCCTGCACAAGGTTAGTGACCACCGGGACGTTCACAAACGTACCGTTATCATTACGCACATATCCGGCGGTATTCTGGGACGGTGAAGAATAGGCAATATCCCAATCTCCGTCACCGTCCATGTCTGCCGGATCGACGAAGGTCACGCCGCTGATGGTGAACACAAACTTATCAACAAAGGCCTGCGCAGAACCCAGATTTTCGATTAAATAAATAGTACCATTTCCGGAACAAGCTGCCATAACATCCGGATCCCCGTCTCGATCAAAATCCACTACTGCAATATCCGTAACGCCTGACATGCTGGTGCTCATTACCTGCTCGGTAAAAGTATTTTGACCATCGTTTTCCAGCCAGCTTACTTTATTCTCACTGGTAGACCCAGCGACTATATCCATATCACCGTCCATATCCATATCGACGATCTGAGCGGCGACCAGATCCTTTATTTTTTTAGATGCCAGATCGGGAGGGAAGCCGGGGTCCGTACAGTCCTGCGCCTGAATGAAGAAAGAAGAGAACAATGCATAAAGCAGCAGGATTGCGGGTTTGAGATGTGATAAAGTTTTCATTATACAGATATATGAATGAGTAGGTATTAATGATCAGTCAGTAAAGTGGAGGGCTTCCGGGAAGCAATACTGCCCCGGAGCGATCCATCCAAGCACTTCGGTTATTTTACAAAAGGGATCTTCTATTCTGTGCAAACTGAGAGGAACATCTGCACAAGGGTAAAACTACGGGCGGAGTTCGGGTATTCTCTCACCCTTTTAGGTGATTTCTTATAATTGACAGTACTTGGTGAGGAGTTTTACTTTGTCTGTTTTCCAAGTAAAACATTTTTGTATCTTCCGTCATCCAATTCATCTAAGTGACGGAGAAAACCTAAATGAAAATTTGTTTTGTTTATTTCCGTCCAACTACTAAGTCGATATTTATGAGCAAGCCATCTTCCACCCGCAGGGAATTCCTCAAGAAAACTACTACTGCTTCCTCCATTTTTCTGGCCGGAGGCATTTTGCCGCACTTTTCCGCCCGCAGCTACAGTCGTATTTTGGGTGCAAACGATACGATACGGGTATCTGTGATGGGCGTCAATAGTCGCGGATATGCGCTGGCCCGGAATTTCGCCGGACAGGACAACTGCGATGTGATCCATATTTGCGATGTTGATCAGCGAGCTATTGATAAGTGTATTTCCGGACTGGCAGACCGCCAGCAACTCAAACCGAAAGGATTCACTGATGTCCGTATTTCACTGGAAAGCCCAGATGTAGATGTACTGGTGATCGCCGCACCGGATCACTGGCATGCCCCGGCCGCACTCATGGGCATGCAGGCCGGTAAGAATGTATATGTGGAAAAGCCGTGCAGCCATAATCCGCAGGAAGGAGAAATACTGGTACAGGCAGCCAAGCGATACAATAAGATCGTGCAAATGGGAAACCAACGCCGGTCCTGGCCCAATGTGGTAGCCGGCATCAAAGCCGTTCAGGAAGGTGCTATCGGCCGGGTATATTTCGGAAAAGGCTGGTATTCCAACAACCGCCCTTCCATCGGTGTGGGTAAAGAGACCGCAGTACCCGAGTGGCTCAACTGGGAGCTTTGGCAGGGGCCGGCTCCCCGCCGGAAGTTCAAGGATAATCTGATCCATTACAACTGGCACTGGCACTGGCATTGGGGTACCGGAGAAGCACTCAATAACGGTACTCATATGATCGATCTGCTACGCTGGGGGATGCAGGTAAATTATCCGTACCGGGTGAGTTCGAATGGTGGTCGCTACCGTTATGAGGATGACTGGGAAACCCCGGACACGCAGGTCATCACACTGGATTTTGAAGGCGGTATGACCATGACCTGGGAAGGTAGAAGCTGCAACGGCAAACCCATTGAAGGTAGTGCTGTAGGCGTGCTGTTTTACGGAGATGAAGGCAGCCTGTTGATTCCGGGGGGCAACAGTTACACCCAATTCGACCTGAAAGGTGAAGTGGTAAAAACAGCTGCGGATGACGGAAAGATCGATCCGCGTAATCTGATGAATCCGGCGGAACAACTCGATGCCCTGCACATTCAGAATATGTTTGATGCTATTCGTAAAGGAGGCAGCCTACATGCCGATATCGATTCCGGGCACAAGAGTACCTTACTTGTACAACTTGGGAATATTGCCCAGCGGGTAGGCCATTCGCTGAATGTCGATCCAAAGAACGGGCACATTATCAATGACAAGCTTGCCCGGCAGTTGTGGAGCCGGGATTATGAGAAAGGATGGGAGATGAAACTGTAATCACAAAACTAATACACATTCAAAATGGAATCTCGTAGATCATTCATAAAGAAAATGGGCCAGGGCGCACTGGTATCATCAGCGGTACTTTCCGGATCGTCTGCATTGGCCGCCGGGAAATTACAGGAAGAGGCCTTCGAAAAACCCATACGTATCGGTATCATCGGAGCGGAGAACTCTCACACCCGCGGCTTCGGGAAAATGTTCAATATTGACAAAAAGTTTCCGGGAGTAAGCGTAGAATATGTGTGGGGAGAAACCGAAGCTTTTGCCAAAGATGCGGTAGAACGCGGAGGGATCCCCCGCATGGTGAAAGATCCGAAGGAGATGTTGGGCAAGATCGATGCGCTGATCGTTGACCACCGGCACGGTAAATTCCATCTGGCCGCCGCCGAACCTTTTGTCAAAGCCGGTATTCCAGCCTTTATCGATAAGCCTTTTTGTTACCGTTTGGATGAGGGTAAAGCCTTCCTGAAAATGGCCAGAGAAGCAGGTACTCCTGTAACTTCTTACAGCTCCATCGCTCAGAGTGCGGCAACTTTTGAT
>JAGQXH010000778.1 GCA_020436695.1 Lewinella sp.
AGTTTTATGCGTCTCCTTTGACACTTAATCCGGCACTGACCGGGAACTTTCAGGGGACCTATCGGTTTTCATTGATCTACCGTGACCAGTGGAAGGGGGTACTGGACAATCCTTTTGTAACTTATTCGGCAGCAGCGGATTTTCGTTTTAACATGAAGAAAAGAGGCAGTCAGTATAAGGATGCAGTTGGCGGAGGAGTACTGTTTTACAATGACCAGGTTAACGTAACGGGTTTTTCCAATAATCAGATCATTGTATCCGGCGCTTTTCATAAAAGCCTGAGCAAAAGCAATGACCAGTTTCTGAGCCTGGGTTTCCAGGCCGGTATCAGCCAGCGCAATATCAACTATGCCGGTGTCAATTTTCAGGACCAGTTCAACGGCAGCAACGCTTATAATAATCCGACCGGAGAAGATCTGCCGGAAAATAATTTTGCTTTCGGTGATTACAGCGTCGGTCTGAATTACTCCTATGCGCCCGTGCGAAAGGTGGCATTCTTCGCCGGAGCAGCTATGCATCACATCATGGAGCCTTCGGTTAGTTTTTTCTACGATGGAGAAGATCCCGAGAAAGTGGATGACAACAGATTATTCCGGAAGTATACGGCGCATATGAGTATTGTAGTTCCGATCGGTCAAAGTCTCCAGTTCTCTCCGCGTGCCCTTTTCTACAGCCAGGGGCCTCACGCCGCCCTCAATGCCGGCGCTAACTTTCGCTTCCTCATCAATTCATCTAATGGTACCGCCCTGCATCTTGGCTCCTGGGTGAGGGGCTCTCAGGATGAGAACAGTAAGCCGATAATGGATGCAACGGTGTTGATGTTGGGCATGGAGATCAATAATTTCCTGGTGGGCTTCAGCTACGACGCCAATCTGAAAGCCCTTAATACCGGAGGACGAAATCAGAATTCATTTGAGCTTTCCATTGCCTATCTGGGGCTGGTGGAAGATGATACCGTCCTTTGTCCGAAATTCTAAGCGCTATCCATTCCTGCAGCAATTCAGGATTATGGACTTTTTTAACATTCTACTCCGTCATATTATAAAAAAAATCCTATAACCATAGTCTCGGGTTTTGTACATTTGGCGAATGCTTTGACATTTTGTCGAAGCGACGACCTAATACCGTTTTTTTATTACGTCAGCACTGAACATTTCGACCGATTTTTTTCCAGAAAAGCTGACAACTGTAGTTTATAATAAGACCATGAGACGACCTAACCGCCGCAGCCGCAAAGCGTTTACGCTTGTGATAGTATTAGTATGCTTCGGATGGACATCCTGCATTAGTCAAAGTATTCGTAAACATTATACGCAGCTCTCTGAACAGGAACGAGCGGCATTTGCTGCCGCTATCGAGCAATTAATGCAGAATGGTTCGGAGGAATATTACGCAGATATCCATACCGACCCGGATCAGGATGGGAATCCCGGTAACAACTTTAATGGCCCGGATACCGATTCTCAGATCCACCGCGTCGCTATTTTCCTCGCCTGGCACCGTCAGTTCATTACCGAATTTGAACGCCTTATCCAGGCGATCGATCCCAGGCTTTCCCTTCCATATTGGGACTGGACCGGCGAGTTTGACCCGCCGGGGGTAAATAGCCGGAGCGCCCTGAGCCCGCTTTGGAACGATGATCAGGTCGCTGCTCTGGGCTGGACCACCAGTTTGATCGGTGAATTTGATGATCAGGGACAGCTCGGTCGCAATCTGGGGGGACTTTTACCTACTACGTCGCAAAAAGATAACCTTATCACTTCTACTGCATTCAGCAATTTC
This sequence comes from Lewinella sp., assembly GCA_020436695.1. GTDB lineage: Bacteria > Bacteroidota > Bacteroidia > Chitinophagales > Saprospiraceae > Flavilitoribacter. Next base: position 1,783 of record JAGQXH010000778.1, read on the forward strand.
GGTAACTTTCGGTACGAACTGGAAGTTAACCTTCACGATCCGCCTCATGGCTGGGTAGGTGGTGAAATGCAGGATATGTACTACTCTCCGCGCGATCCGGCTTTTTTCCTGCACCACGCCATGGTAGATTATCTCTGGCAGCTATGGACGGAAAATGATCATTCCGTCACCTTCTCCCAATCCACGATGCCTACCTTCGATGGTTCCGTTTCCGGGTTTGATAGAATTGATCCGGATGATATTCGGAACACGGTCACCCAGATGGGGATCTTTTACGCAAATCCTGACATGGCTAGTTTGCATCTGAAAGATTACACCGTGCACAATGACCATTTACCGGTTGAGTTTTTTGTATATCCGGAAACGATAGAAGTGGAATCTACTTTTCAGATCGCTGCCGGGGCCAGTGTAGAGATCCACTCCTGCGAATCGGTTATTCTACAACCAGGTTTCAGTATACTGGCCGGTTCTACCGCTCGTATCGGAACCAACGGTTTCTGCAATGCGCCTGCTGCCAGAGCCGAAATGACCGTAGCCAATGATCGTCCGACGCCGCCGGCCCTTATCGAAGAGATGAATACGGCTAAAGTGGAGAAAGCTCCGGAACGGGTTACATTGAAAGGTTTTCCCAACCCGTTTGAAGAGTCTTTTACTTTCCAGTTCACGCTGCCGGCTGAAGAAAGGGTAAGTATGGTCCTGATGGACGCTGTAGGTAAGATCGTGGCTATGCCTTTGCCGTCTCAGCGCAGAACCGGCGGCGAACACGAATTACTGGTGGATGCTCACACCTTGCCCTCGGGTATGTACACTGCCGTGTTACGCCTGCACGATACCAATCAGCGATATGTATTGCGGGTGGTGAAGGCGGATTGATTGATGTTATGATTCTGAAATGCTGTGATGTTGTGATTAGTGATCGGGGTAGTATCTGACTGTCGGTATTGGTCGTAATTGATGTTTTAAATGTTCTATTACCTTTGCTGGCTCTCAAATTACTAGAATCATGTGCAATGACATTTCGTTTTCCTCTGCACTTAACAACATCTCAGAATCACAGGATCGCAGCATCATAACATCAATAAAAGATCTCATCCGGATTCTGCCCCACATAAAACGGCAGGATCAGGCCGATTCGGAAGCCCGTCAGTAGGTCTACTCTTTTAGAATCGTCCTTTTGTTGAAGCAGAAAATCAAAATCACGTCGGCTTTGGGTGAAACCCTGGATCAGTTCGACGCCGGCAAAAAAATTAGCCCGTCGGTCCAGGCTCTGGTATTGATAGCCGATAAATTCCCTCAGCGCCGGCCCGTTGCTGAGCCGGTCGTAACCTTTGCGGTAGTCGCCGGTGAGTGCGGCGACTGTTCGCACCGGATCATCCTGTATCCGGATCTGATGTTGCAGCAAACCGGCACCCAGATCGATCCGTAGACCGGAGCGGTAATTTTTGGCGGATAGGGAGATCAGTTTTCCGATACTGCCGCCGAGATAAAATCCCCGCTCGCGCAACTGGATATCAGCCACCGCCCGGTCGTTGGCGATGACAAATCCCTCCGCCGTGCGTAAGTTAACCAGTACATCCGTTTTTACTTCTGAGCCAAACTGAAAACTGGCCTGAACACTGAATATCCAGTTCTTTGGGTCGGTTTGGTAATCTAGTTGTATCGCCGGACTTAGATTGGTGCCAAAACGCTCCTTAAGATCTCCGCCGGACAAATGCCCTCCATAACTTACTCCCAACAGGATGGCTGAACCGGAATTCTGTACTCCCGATTGAGCCAGTGTTGCCGAGGGCAGAACAAGTGTGCTGAATAGGAGGATGGTATACCAGGATATAAAGATCTTCCTCCGGCGGAAAGCCCAATTATGCATTTTGGTCATATCAGATTGTTTGTCATCTTAACTACTGGACAAATGGACATTGAAATATTTAGATGAATCCCAAGATCCCAACGTCCCAAGATCCCAACGTCCCAACGTCCTAAGATCCCAACGTCCTAATGTCCAGTAGCATAGTTTGTCATTATTCTTTGATCACAACGATCTCACTTCCTACGATCTGCTCTCCATCCCGCAGGATAAATAAATAGATCCCTTTCTGAAAGTAAGTGCAATTAAAAGCTTTTCCATGGAAAATGGTAGTAGGTTGTACCGGTGATCCGTCAATCAGATAAAGCTGAATATTAGGATCGCTCAACGATTGAGTGCCTTCAATGCGGACTTCCCCAACTTCAG
>JAGQXH010000779.1 GCA_020436695.1 Lewinella sp.
CATAAAGCATAACGCCTGGCCTTCATAGCTCATATTGGTGCGCCCTGCCGACAAGCGGATCACATTCTGCGGCATAACGATGCGGGCAGTAGCAACCATCCGGATCATATCCCAGATGGGCACGGGTTCCTGATTTTCCATGGGAGTACCCTCTACGGCCACCAGTGCGTTGATGGGAACTGACTCCGGTTGCGGATCCAGTTCGGATAAGGTGATCAGCATCTGACAGCGATCTGCCACCTTTTCCCCCATGCCAATGATCCCACCGGAGCAGATCGTCATTTTGGTCTTACGCACATTTTCCAGGGTGGTAATACGGTCTTCGTAACCCCGGGTAGATATGATCTCTTTGTAAAATTCTTCGGAGGAATCCAGGTTGTGATTGTAAGCATACACCCCGGCATCCGCCAGTTTTTGTGCCTGGCTTTCAGTAAGCATTCCCAAGGTGCAACACACTTCCATATCCAAGGCATTGACCGTGCGCACCAGTTCCAGCACCTGATCGAACTCCGCGTCATCCTTCACATTGCGCCAGGCGGCTCCCATACACAGGCGGCTCGATCCCAGCCCTTTGGCACGCAGAGCGGCCGTACGCACCTGCTCCGGACTCATCAGGTCATTTTTTTCAATATCCGTGTAATACCGGGCTGCCTGCGGACAATAGGCACAGTCTTCCGGACAACCGCCTGTCTTGACGGATAAAAGAGTGCTGATCTGGACTTCCCGTGGATTGTGGAACTGCCGGTGAACGGTTGCAGCCCGAAAAACCAGTTCGAGCAAAGGCATGTTGTAGATCTCCATTACCGCATCCAGCGTCCACTTATTCTCCGAGTGATTCATAGATTATCGATTACGTCTTTTTTGCGCTTCGTGTACTTGCTGATCGGCGTACCATCAACAGCAAGATCAACAGGGAAGCCATCATAATTACAGCGTTCCACTCCCAGCTGAGCGGCTTACGACCGATGGCCAGATAGGCCAGATTCTCGGACATCTGATACTTGTTGCTGTCCAGTGCTTCCGGTTGTTCAAACCGTTTGCCGGGCGGACGGATCAGGCCGAGGTATTCCTTGGGTTGCATGCCGAGGCTAACCGTATCGGCCTCACTGCCTGGCCGGCGGTTTTCCCATGCCATCAGGTTGATATGGATCTTTCGTCCCTCCCGCAGACTGTCCAGTTGAGCTTCATCAACCAGCGGATACAACACTACGGCACGGTTGTTATCAACCTTCCCGGGTGCAAAGATAAAATCTCCTGTGATTTGGGCATCACTTAATTGGATAAAGTCCTTTTTACTCAGATCCGTCTGGCTCAGATCTTTCATGGCAAACACCTGCAATTTACCGGTTCCAAACTGCTGGGAGATCAGGCCGCTACAGCCATTGATCAGGGCAGCGATACTTACAAATGTGAGAATAATGCGGAAAGTCATAAGAGATTCTTTTAAGTGTTCTCTTCTTTAACTTCCACCGGGAATCAAAGGTTTGCAGGGGGTTGTCATAGGGTGAGGGAGTGATATGGCGATATGGTGAGTGTGACGGCTACTTACATACTTCCAATATCAGACTGATGGCATTTCCCCCAAACCCCATGGCATTGACCATTACACTGCTTACAGATCGCACCCGAGATTCAGTAACCGGCAAAAAGGGAATGGAATAAATTTCCTGCCGCTGCAACATCAGCAGAGCCATTTCCAGGCTTAGTGCACCGGAAGCTCCCAGCGTGTGTCCCAGTTTCCATTTGTTGCCGGTCAGGAAGGGCATTTGTTTGCCCAATACAGTATCAATGGCGTAACGTTCGGCGGCATCACCGAGGCGGGTTCCCGGGGCATGGCAAATGACCACATCTACCTGGTCTTCTCCGTACTCACTCAATGCCTGCCGCATGGCGCGGGTAATAGCGTCACCCCGGGCAGAGACGGAGGTAGGCGTAGTGGGTATTTCCTGGGCAAAACCAATGCCTCTTATCCAGGCCAGCGGGCGAACAGCATTCGCTTCCAGCAGGTACAAGGCCGCTCCCTCGCCCAGCACCATACTGTTGTTATGTATTTCCGGATCGAAGCTACGACATGGATATGCAGCCGGTTCGGGATCTGCATAGATGCGCAGGGCCTTCATTTGTGCCAGCGTGAAAGGCGTCAACGGTGCCTCACTGCCGCCCGCCAGGAATCGCTGACAACGCCCTGATTCCAGCCAGGCCACTCCGTTTGCAATCGCCTGCAGGGCCGTACTACAGGTAACCGAATGGCTGATAGCCGGGCCTTCTATATTCAAATAAGCTCCCAGCCAGGAGGAAATGTTGCCCAGCGTTGTTGTAGGTGAAGCCAGAGGAGAAAGTTTACCAGTTCCTTCGTTCGTAAATTGAGCAAAATGTTGCTCCCAAAGCCCGGTGGCCCCCCGGGAGGAACCGATATTGATACCGGTAACCAAACCATCACGCTGCACCAGTTCCTCCTTAAGTTGGTCCGCAGCTAATAGCGCCAATAATACGGACCGATCTATCTGTTCGGCAAACCGGCCTCTTTGATACAATGCACCGGTGGGCAAAGGGGGGTTGGATAAAGCCCCTTCCCAATCACCGGTCGACTTATTCTGCTGTAAATAGGATTCCTGCTGCTGATAGGCCCGAACAACTGCTTCCCGGTCCGTACCCAGGGCGGAAACAGCGCCCCAGGCAGTTATACCGATATTTTTTATCATCACTCCCCTTTTCTGATACTACGATGGTTTGATGCTGCAATACTACGATAATCAGTGCATCACGGCATCACTTCCCATTAGTTTCCAAAGAGGAAAAGCTCTCCAGCGCTTCTTCCAGTGCCAGATAGATGGCCGCCAACTGTTCATCGGTAATGCAATATGGGGTCATCACATATACGACGTTACCCAATGGACGGAGAATAATGCCTCTCTCCAGAAAAAATTCGTACAACCGATCACGAAGGTCATTGAAATAAGAAGTCTCCTCCGGAGTATGGAATTCCAAAGCCAGAATGGTACCCTGCGAACGGATATCTGTCAAAGCGGGATGGCTTCGATGGCGATCCCTGAAATCGGCATGTTGTCGGCTTATGGAAGCTATGCGTTCCGTACAGGCCAGGGCCAGCGTCAGATCAAGGCTGGCAAGTGCAGCGGCGCAGCCCAGCGGATTGGCAGTAAAAGAATGCCCGTGATAAAAGGTCCTCTTCTTATCGTCGGAATAAAATGTCGAAAAAACTTCTTCCGTGCAGGCCGTTATGGCCAATGGCAAAGTACCGCCGGTGAGTCCTTTGGCCATACAGATCAGATCCGGCCCCTGGTGGAGATAATCGCAGGCAAACAGCTTCCCGGTCCGGCCAAAGCCGGTCATCACCTCATCGGCAATGGTAAGCACCCCCTGCTCTCTACAACACGCCAAAAGCGGCTCCAGAGCTTCTGGTTGATACATCAACATTCCACCGGCTCCCATGATAAGCGGCTCGAAGATGAAGGCACAGTGATTTCCTTTTTTCAGTAAGTCCTCCATGGCGGCCAGGCTCTCGGCTTCCCGTCCAGGTAAAGGCGCAGGAATGCGGTCCACCCGAAACAGATGTTCTGCAAATGCACCGAAGAGGGCGAGATCACCGCCAAGCGACATGGCACCAAAGGTTTCCCCGTGAAAAGCATGATCAAACGCAATAATGCCGGGGCGTTTTTCTCCCTGATTGTAAAAGTATTGAATGGCCATTTTCACGGCGATCTCCACTGCGGTGGAGCCGTTGTCCGAATAAAAGATCCGATCCATATGTCCGGGGAGCAACGGCAGGAGGCGTTCGGCCAGTTCAACGGCCGGGGGATGGGTAAATCCGGAGAAGATCACGTGCTCCAGCATAAGTGCCTGCTGGTAAATCCGCTCGGCAATCACCGGGTGGCTATGGCCATGGATATTTACCCACCACGAAGAAACGGCATCGATCAGCTGACGACCGTCTTCAGTATATAGCAAAGCTCCCTTTCCTCCCACAATGGGCAAAGGAGCCGGTGCA
>JAGQXH010000077.1 GCA_020436695.1 Lewinella sp.
CGATGCCTGTCCTATATCCCCGCCTTCTTTCTACTGCTGCCCCGGCGAAAACCTCGTCCGGAACGGCAATTTTGAGGACGGTAATACCGGTTTTTTCAGTGCATTCACCTATAACGCGCAAGTTGACCAGAGTGCGACACTGCCCGGCATGTACAATGTGGTTTCCGGAACGGAAGCTGCGATCATCAGCCCCACCTGGGCTTCGGTGGCCGATCCTTCCTATTGCTCGGCCACCCAAGGCAGGTTTATGGTCGTAAACGGTGAAAACGGAGGGGTGCCTGAAGGAGAAGGAAATATTCCCGTAAAACGCGTCATTTGGGAACAGAGTTTTACCGTCGATGACTGGGCGAGTTACAAATTCTGTTTCGAAGCTAAGAATCTCAACCAATTAGGATTTAATGTGGTCCCGGCTATAGAAGTTGTATTTTCCGATAACAGTATCGACAATATAGAGCAAACGATCTACGCCGGAAGTAGCCCCTGTGATTGGTACGGTATCGAAAGGAACATTGATCTGTGGGGCACCGGCACTAACCTAACTATCCAAATAGTACTGGACCAGGAAAGGCTGGGCGATGGTAATGATCTGGCTATCGATAATATTGCGCTGATCAAGATCGAGAAATGCCCGCCGACATCGGTATATTTTGATCTGGCCACACAGTCTGATGGTGATACTTATCAAGTGATTGCCAATTCAGCCACCACTGCTGAATGTGAGGCGATTTTCTGGGAAATTTGTGTGGTGGATCCGCAAAGTCCCACACAGGACTGTTTGCCCGGCACGAAATTGACCAACCCTTCTGCCTGGTGGTTTGAAGATACCAATTTCCCGGGATATCTCAGTTCTGGAACGCTTGGGGATACCGCGTTGCCCGGAAAATTCGAATACGGGAAATTATACAAGATCACCCGGGGCACTTGGGGGGAATGCCGGGGCTGGAACCAGTTCACCCGCTACGTAGGGGCGCCGAGACTTACCAGGAGAATACCCATTTACACTGAAGATGAGTATATGTTTAACCGGGAACGGATACTCAAGGACTTCAGCAAAACGATAGGAATAAAAAGAAATTAGATCTTAATCGTATTTCCCCAGTTATAATCTTTCTTCAGCAGCTCTGCCGTCCGGTGGGGCTGTTGTCTTTTATGTCTTGGGAAAACGAATAATTTTTATCTTTATCCGAAACCATATCTAATTCATGCAACGTCTCTTAACACTCTTACTAGTTGGCATAGGCCTAAGCCTGGCCGCACAACCTAAGCCGTTGACCTACTATCTGCCGGATATCAGTTACAATCCGGATATTCCCACACCGGAGGCATTTCTGGGATACCAGATCGGCGAATGGCATATCAGTCATGATCAGCAACTGATGTACATGCGACATCTGGCCGAATTGTCGCCGCGCATGCAACTGCGGCAGCACGCCCGGACGCACGAAGGACGGCCACTCGTACACATCATCGTAACCAGTGAACGCAATCAGGCCCGTATTGACGAGATCCAGGCACGCCACGTGGCGCTGTCCGATCCCGCCTCATCGGCCGGACTGGATCTCACCGATATGCCGGTAGTGATCTATCAGGGCTACAGTATTCACGGGAACGAGCCGAGTGGTGCCAATGCAGCGCCACTGGTGGCCTATTATCTGGCTGCTGCACAGGGGCGGGAAATCGAGGCCATGCTCGATAAACTGGTAGTCATATTCGATCCGAGTTTCAACCCGGATGGCCTGACCCGGTTCTCTACCTGGGCCAACATGCACAAGAACAAGAATCTGACGGCTAAATCGGATGATCGCGAATACCATGAAGCCTGGCCCGGAGGACGCACCAATCACTACTGGTTCGATATCAACCGCGACTGGTTGCCGGTACAGCAACCGGAAAGTAGAGGCCGGATAAAGACCTTTCACGACTGGAAACCGAATATCCTGACCGATCATCACGAAATGGGCTCCAATTCAACTTTCTTCTTTATGCCCGGTGAACAAACGCGGGTGCATCCTCTCACGCCCAAGATGAATCAGGAACTGACAGCCAGGATCGCCGACTACCATGCCGAAGCACTGGATAAGCTAGGTTCATTGTACTACAGCGGTGAAGGCTATGACGATTTCTACTACGGCAAGGGATCCACTTATCCGGATGCCAACGGTTGTGTGGGTATCCTTTTCGAACAGGCCAGCAGTCGTGGGCATCTGCAGGAAACGGATAATGGTTTGTTGAGTTTTCCCTTCACCATTCGCAATCAGGTGACTACGGCATTGAGCACTTACCGGGCCGGTGTCGGCCTGCGGGAAGATCTGCTCGATTACCAGCGGAAATTCTACCAGGATGCCCGCAAAGAGGGCGATCAGACCGGCGGAGCATACGTTTTCGGCGATCCGGACGATGAGGTACGCAACCGGCATCTGGTGGATATTTTACTACAGCACCGGATAGATGTATATCGGCTGGGTAAAGACGTAGATGTGGATGGAAAGTCATTCTCCGCCCAGACGGGCTACGCCGTACCCCTGGCTCAGGATCAGTACAAAATGATCCGGGCGATCTTTGAGACCCGTACCAGTTTTGAGGACAGCCTTTTTTACGACATCTCTGCCTGGACGCTGCCTATGGCTTTTAATTTGCCTTACGCAGAAACAGGCAGCAGAGGTATTCTTGGGGAGAAGATCGACGCTTTTTCAGTAGTAAGCGAACCTTCCCTGCCCGCAGCCGCCGGCTATGCCTATCTGGTGGACTGGGATGATTATTATGCGCCTAAAGCAGTTTATAAATTGCTCAATGCCGGACTGCGCGCTAAAGTAGCTACCCGGCCTTTAGCGTTGGAGGGCATTACTTATCCGGCAGGCACGGTGATGATCCCGGCCCAAAACCAGGAACAGAGCCCGGAAGAAGTATACACTCTGATTCGGGAAGCGGCGCGGGAGAGTAGTGTGCTGATCACACCCGTTGCTACTGGATATTCACCGGTTGGGCCGGATCTGGGAAGTAATGATTTTGAACCCCTCGAACTGCCCAGGATATTGCTGGCCATTGGTGGTGGTGTGTCCGGTAACGACGCCGGAGAGATCTGGCACCTTTTTGATCAGCGGTACAATATAGTGACCACCAAAGTGGAAACGGATGAACTGTCTCGTATCGACCTCTGGGATTATAATGTTGTGATCCTGCCCAGCGGTTCTTACGGCAGCATTAGTGATGAGGCGGCTACCATCAAACGCTGGGTGCAGGACGGTGGAACCCTCATTACTTTTGACCGCGCTGCTACCTGGGCGGCCCAGAACGGTCTGGCGAATATAAAGACACGCCCGGCAACCGATAATTCTGCCAACGGAGATGTAGAAAGACGGCCTTACGCCATGGCTGCACGTGACCGTGGCGGTAAGGTCATCGGTGGTGCTATATTTGGGATCGAAGCGGACCTGACCCATCCTGTTTTTTATGGTTACCACCGCAAGGAAATACCCGTATTCAAGCGGGGAACGCTGTTTTTTGAACCCGGCAAAAATGCTTACGGTACACCGGCGCTGTATAAGGAGAAACCATTGCTGAGCGGTTATTTGAATAGTATTTACGATGGGAAAATAGACGGTTCTGCGGCCGTAATAGTGAGTGGTATTGGTTCCGGCCGGTCCATCGCTATGAACTTTAATCCCGCCTTCCGCGCCTTTTGGTTCGGTACGAATAAGATCTTAATGAATAGTGTGTTTTTTGGAAGCACGATCAGTGGAGGTACTACAGAGTGATCTGTAACATAATGCTGCAATGTTGCGATGCCGGAGGGATATGAGCCCGGATTCATGATCTGGGCAATATTGTGTTGATCCCGGTGTCGCAACATTTCAACTTTGTCGAAGTATCGCATCGTTTTGGTGAGACCGCATCCATAGAGGAGTTTTCAAAAAGAAGCCTAACTAAACAATCCTCAACGTTTTTTGTTTATATTAGTAGCTATCGTCTTGTATTTCAATGCGTTTTATTAAGTTTTAGTGATTCTCACCTTTCGCTCCTTATTCCTGCCGGAGCGGATTCTCGGAATTGCAAGTATTGTTTTCACGAGTGATGATTAAAGAATTTCCAATTTTTTAAATGATAAATCTATTTCATTATGCAAGGTAGTATGAAAGTAAAAGTGATCAAAGAGAACGCCAACCGGGTAACGATTAAGCTCATCTTGGCTAATACGAAAATGCCCGTTTCGCGGGATGAATTCGAACAACGGGTCAAGGACGGAGTTTATGAAGTGGTGGAGTAACTATTGATAGAAAGAGTTAAGAAGATGTTTAAATTTTTCTGATTGAGAGCGCGCAAATCATGCCTTTCACATTCATTATTGTATCACTAAGGATAACATCTCCATCTTGCCGCCGGCTGTAAAACGAAGGTGATAAATACCGGCCGGCAGATCTACAGACACAGGCATCTGCCCTTCACCGGCCGGCAGCCATTCCTGATGGAGCGTTTGCACCAGACGGCCGGATCGATCGATGAGATCTAACTGTACCTGGGCCGCCTCTGGCATGTGATAAGCTATCCTAAAGTGACTACTTACCGGGTTGGGACTGATCCGGATCTGAAAATGATCTTTTACCAGCGTGTTTACTTTGGTTGGAAATCCATTGGGTGGTTCGTTCAGGGCCACGGAGGTATACACATGGTAGGCCCCGGGAGCCAGGCTCACGCTCATACCGGCATTTTCCACCAGAATGCTGTCGCCGGTGAAATAGTCGTACCACCAGCCGGTATGCGAAAAAGCATTACTGAGGGTTTGATCGCTTACATCGAAATTGCCCTGAATGACCACATCCATTTCCGCATTATTGAGAAAGATCTTTTTCGCCGGAGTATTACTGGAGACATCCAGGGTGAAATCCGTGGTATTGAACACATCATAGTTCGTCTTCAGATAGATCAGCCCGCTGACTACGTCGAACAATCTGTTGCGGGCCGGATCATCCAGGAAATCCCAGCGGATAGGCTTCGGAGAAAGGCGGCAGTCACCAATGGTACCGTCTTCACAGGTGTTGATGGAATAATCATAACCCAGTTCACCAAACTGCCACAGCATCTTCGGTCCGGGGATGGTATAGAAAAAAGCAGCGGCCAGCTCCGCCCGGCGGATGGAAGTAGGATAGTTCTTCACGTTGTAATTCCCCAGGCTGTTGCCGAACGTTTTGTTCTTATACACCATGCGTTCTTCATCGTGGCTTTCCATATAGGCCATCAGGTGGGGAAGGGGCCAGTTCCGATACTTGTAGGAAGCACCTTTCAGGTCGGTAGCATAGCCCATACTGCCTTCCAGATAAGCATTATGTACACCGGCCCCGGCCCAACTCATCATGCCATAATTAATCAGTTCAACTTCTTCCAGATTATCGGCAAAGTGCTCCAGAATGACGTAGGCATCCGGATTAACCGACCACATGACATCGGCATAATGCTTGAGGGTGGCAATGCGATTGGGCTCGTAGCTGCCCCAGAAGCCGACGTCTGTTGTGCGTCTTTGGGTGAAACCCTTGGACAGATCAAAGCGAAAACCGTCTACCCGGAATTCTTCCAGCCAGTACTGCATCACCCGGTCGATGTATCGACGGGTGTCCGGGCTTTCGTGGTTGAAGTCGTAGCCGACATTAAATGGATGTGTAGCCTCGACGTTAAGCCAGGGATTGGTCGGACTGGGCTTGAAGGCCGCTGCATCCCAGTCGAGCCGGGCTAGTGGACTCTGGCTGAAGGCATGATTGTACACTACATCCAGAATGACGGCTATGCCTCGCCGGTGGCATTCATCGATCAGGGATTTGAACGCTTCCGGAGTACCGTAGTATTTGTCCAGCGCCATGTGAAAGCTGGGATTGTATCCCCAGCTTATATTCCCTTCAAATTCGCTTATCGGCATCAGTTCAATGGCATTGATGCCCAGGCGTTGCAGATAGTCCAGTGTGTCCTTCAGGGTCTGATAGTCGTGGCGGGCGAGGAAATCGCGGAGCAATAACTCATATACCACCAGTTCTTCCCGGGGAGGTGCCTGAAAGTCCCCGATCTGCCAATTATAGTCCGGAGATCCCCATTTGAAAACACTGACGATCCCCTGGGTATTACCCACCGGATAATCGGGAAGATCGGGAAAAGTGACCTCTGGAATGTATTGATCATGCTCGGGGTCCAGTACAAGCGTACTTAACGGATCGGCTATCCGGATACCTTCATCCACCAGATATTGGTAGGTATAGGTCTGACCGGGTGTCAATCCATCGACTTCCAGCCAAAAAGTGCCGTCTTCACTACGGTGCATCAGATAATCGGCACTGATCTGCCAGTCATTGAAATCACCGATGAGAAAGGCAAGCTCATTGGTGGGAGCGTGCAGTTGGAAAAAAGCGGCGCTTTCGTTTATTCTGGATAAGCCGTCGGGATAGTCTGCCGGTGGTGGAGTAGGGCTTTGTGCATCGGAAGTGAGATAAACCAGCGTTTGGGAGGCCGTTTCGTTTCCGGCAACTGCCCGTACTTCAACAATGTGGATCCCATTGTCGGCTACAAAAGTATTGGAAATATTGGTGGTATTACTGACTTCCTTTTCAAGTATTCCATCCTGCCATATGGAAAGCGTTGCTGCTTTATTAGACTGCGCCTCAACCACGACATTGGCTCCCTGATCCACGAAAAAAGGATTTTGTGCCGGACTCGTCAGTGCGATCTGCAACGACGCATCGTACACTTCATAGAATATATCGGCACCCCCGGTATCCTTACCTTCTTTGGATCCGTCAGCATTGCGAAAGACGAAAGCCAACTGTTCGATAGCTTCTCCGGCCGGTACCTGATAATATTCACGGATGGAAGACCCGATCACGTAGCTGTATTGGTTGGCCTGTCCGGAAACGGGAGACATTTTCCAGGCTGAGTTGGCCTGTCCCCAGGTAGTTTGCACATAACGCCAGTCGGAACTACCCGTGCTTTGATTGGTGATCACGCCGGTGTGTAAGTAGACATCGCAATTGCAGTCCTTAAGACCGGCAGTGCCTTTAGTGGCGTCGAAGTAGATAGTTATCTGGTCAGTAGCGGTTGGAAAAGCCGGATCGACAGTAATGATCTGACCGGACAGGACCCGAGCGACCAGCACCAGAAGGGCGAGTGAAATAAGTCGTTGTAGCATAGTTAAGTTTCTGTAAAATATTTATGGGGACAAAAATAAGGGATATTGGGGAATTGTTTAGTCGACAGTAAAACAGCTTCTAACAGGCATCAAATAATTTACGTCTTATTCGAAGATCCTAAAATGACAAAGGCTGCCTCAACACCCGTTGAGACAGCCTTCTTTATATCATTATTCGGTCGATGACTACTAATTATCCCAGTCATCACGACGACGACGGTTGCCGCCTTTGTCGTAACGGTCATCGTAGCTGCTGCGCCGGCTGCCACCACGATCATTGCGATCGCGGTTGCCACCGTAGCCGCCGCCACCGCCACCATTATCATCGTATCCGCCACCGTAGCCACCGCCACCGCCGCCACGGTTGCCGCCATAGCCGCCACCGCCACCGCGATTGCCGCCGTAACCACCACCGCCACGGTTGCCGCCATAACCACCGCCGCCGCCACCACGGTTGCCGCCGTAGCCGCCACTGCGACGATTGAAGCCACCACCGCCACCGCCGCCGCCTCGGCTTTCGCGTGGTTCCGCTTTCTTCACTACGATGGTGTTTCCATCGAGATCCGTGTCATTCAACGCTTCAATAGCCTGGTAGCCTTCATCATCATTCGGCATTTCAACAAAACCAAAGCCTCTGGATTTTCCGGTAAATTTATCCATGATTACTTTGGCAGAATCAACGTCTCCAAACTGAGCAAAAACACTTTCCAACTCTTCACTGGTAGTGTCAAAATTGAGTCTAGCAACAAAAATGTTCATTCTGAAAAAAAATTAAGAGAAAAAAAAGTTAGAAAAAAATAAGCAATAGCAAGTTGATTTTAGAAAATGTCCGGGGAGAGGAATACTGCTAAAACTAACAGGCTAAAGTTATCAAATGATAGTTTGCGATTGAGGATGTACAATCATCTTCCTCTAAGTCTTCGTGTCGTAAGTCATAGGTCAATTCAAATCAGATACGTGTTTATCAAGTGAAACCAGGAATGTGGACGATTTGATTCCTATAAATACTTGTTGATCAGTTGACCGGTTGCCAAAGAGCGACTTACGACAAAGATCACTTTAGGCTATTGAAACAAGTTATTACAGTATTCTGGTGTGACGCCCAACGATGTCTTAAATTACACCAGACAAATGTACCACAAATAGCAATATGGCGCCACTTTATCATGGAAATATTTTATCAGTACGAAATATGGTATGGTCGAAGATAGATTGTCGTAATATTGTGAGAATGAGATAGTGATCGGTTTTACGGAGAAAATTTCGGCGGTGTACGCACACGTTAAACGGCCATCGCGGTTTCAGCTCAAATAGTACCCGAAAAAAGGGCCCGGTAAGCCTTCGAATAAAGAAACCTGCAATGAAAAAATGATGAAGCGGTTCTGGCGATCCCTGAAAGCTATATTTCGCAAGTATCCCCGTCTGGCCTGGGGCAGTGTATTGGCGCTGTTGCTGGCCTATGCCTTTTGCCTGCCCCGTCCGCTTTTTGATGAGCCGACCAGTATGGTGCTGGAAGATGCAGAGGGTAATCTGCTGGGCGCCCGGATCGCCGCCGACGGTCAATGGCGTTTCCCATCTCCTGATAGCCTGCCCGAACGTTTTGTCCAGGCCCTGCTGGAATTTGAAGATCGACGTTTTTACCGGCACCCCGGAGTAGATCCCAGGGGGCTTGGTCGGGCCCTGATCCAGAATGTGCGCAATGGCAGTGTTGTCAGCGGCGGCAGTACACTGACTATGCAACTGATGCGGATGGCCGGCGGTAACCGGAGCCGTAATCTGTGGCATAAATTAGTCGAAATGATCCAGGCTACCCGTCTGGAGATCACCTATAGTAAAGATGAGATCCTGCAACTGTATGCCGCACATGCGCCCTTCGGCGGGAATGTGGTCGGCCTGGAAGCTGCTTCCTGGCGCTATTTTGCCAAACGGCCGCAGTTGCTGAGCTGGGCCGAAGCAGCCACCCTGGCGGTATTGCCGAACAGTCCCGGATTGATCCATCCCGGTCGTAATCGCAGAGCACTACTGGCCAAGCGCGACCGGCTGCTGGACCGCCTGCAACAAAGCGGTGTACTGGATGCACTTACCTGTGAGCTGGCAAAAGAAGAAGACCTGCCTACTGCCCCGGTACCACTGCCGCGTCTGGCGCCCCATTTGCTAAACCGGGCAGACGCAGAATATGTGCAGCCGGAAAAGATCAAAAAGTCCCGGGTAAGAACGACACTGGATCGTGGATTGCAGCAGCAACTGATCGCTATTACCAATCGCTATCAGGAACGGCTTCGTGCCAATGGGGTGCACAATCTCGCCGCCTTCATTGTCGAAGTGGAAAGCGGAGCGGTCAGAGCCTATGTGGGCAATATCCTGGGGGCAGGGGAAGATCACGGGGAACAGGTGGATATTATCACGGCACCGCGTAGTACCGGCAGTATTCTCAAACCGCTGTTGTTTGCCAGTATGCTGGAAGAAGGCACTATTTTCAGTGAAAGCCGCATACCTGATGTCCCCACTTTACTGGCCGGATACCGCCCTGAAAACTTCTACGAAAGCTACGATGGTCTGGTAACGGCGCGGCAGGCGCTGGTACGTTCACTCAACGTGCCGTTCGTACATATGCTGCAAAGCTATGGCCTGGAAAAATTCCATTATCAGTTGCGTAAATTCGGCTTCAGCCACATCAACTATCCACCGGATCATTACGGATTACCGCTGATACTGGGTGGTGCGGAAGCCAGTCTTTGGGATATTACCTCGGCCTATACCTCCATGGCCCGCATCCTGAACCATACCTACCATCAGAGTGGTGAATACCGGGTTTCCGATTTTCGAAAGGCACACTATTTGGCGGACGTCTCTTTTTCAAACGATAGGGATGAGGCGCTGCTTAAGGCCCCACCCTATCTGGGGTCCGGAGCAATATGGCTGACCTTTGAAGCTATGCAGGCCCTGGAACGGCCCAATCAGGAAGGAGTATGGGAGCGGTTTCGCTCCAGCAAAAGAGTAGCCTGGAAGACGGGCACCAGCTTTGGCTTTCGGGATGCCTGGGCGGTGGGCGTCACGCCGACTTACGCGATCGGCGTCTGGGCCGGCAATGCGGATGGAGAAGGCCGGCCGGGGCTGGTAGGTGTGAAGGCGGCGGCGCCTGTGCTATTTGAGATACTGAATGCGCTGCCGGCAGCTTCCGGGGCCCGGCAATGGTTTGATCAGCCTTTCGATGATCTGCAACGCATGCCGATCTGTGCCGATTCCGGATACCGGCCGCTGGAAGGTTGTCCACGTGATACCGTCTGGGCCACACGGAACAGTACGAATGTGCCGGCCTGTCCTTACCACGAGATCATCCATCTGGACCAAAGCCGGCAGTGGCGGGTCAATACTTCCTGTGAGCCTCCGGACCGGATCGTACATCTTCCCTGGCTGGTGTTGCCGCCACTGGAAGCTCATTATTATCGCAGTAAGCACCCGGATTATGCACCCTTACCGCCGTATCGGCCGGACTGTAATGCACCGGATCAGGATGCGGTCATGCAGTTGATCTATCCGAAACATCCGACCCGTATCTTTGTACCGGTCGACCTGAACGGAGAGTATTCACGAACGGTCTTTGCCATAGCTCACCGCAATCCCTCGAAGACGATCCACTGGCATATCGATCAGCAATATATGGGGAGCACCGAGACTTTTCACAGTATGGAATTTCATCCGCCACCGGGGCCTCATGTACTTACGCTGGTGGATGAGGATGGGAATCGGTTGGTGCAGAATTTTGAGATTGTGCAATGATCTTTTTGATGTTGTAATGCTGTAATCCTGCGATGTTTTGATGTGGTCATGTGCATTGCACCAGCAATTTATCATTGCACCACGAGGTTTGTTGGCTGCCGTTCAAAAATTTTTATCAACTGCTCGGCCTATTCCATAAATCAGCCGATACTTATCAAGATTTTCCTTAACTGTCTGATCCAAATCATTGAATTCATTTATTGTTGAATCTGGTGACAATCCTCCTGTAACAAAGGTTACATAGCCATCATTTATCCATTTTATGGATTGATGAACAAACTTTTGGTTGATCGAATCTTCAAATACTAAGCTGATTATTTGGTGATTAGGCTTTTCTGCTCTCTTGAGCCTGGTTATTAAAATATTCTTTGATTCTTCAGGCTCAATCCTCTTGTCATCATAGATCAATTCGTCTCCACTTTCCGAAAATTGAAATCGAATAATCCGCTCTTCTGGTAAGGGGATAATGCACAGTAAATCGTTTTTTAGTTTATTCCCCTCTGGTATTAGTTCGATTCCATGTCCTTCTATAGGCAAAATTACTTGTATACTGTCAAACAAATATTGGTTTTGATATTGATAGTCATCGAATTGAGAAATAGTGGCAAAGTCAAATAAATTCACATTTGTGGAATCAGAAATACTCCAACTTTTCAATAACTCATTCTTTATCGTTGTCTCCTTCTCCTGACTGCAGCCTAGAGTAATTAAAGTAATTACGATGATCAACTGGATTTTGTTTTTCATTTTAAAGGTAGTCAACGTTTCACTGGACGATCGGCCTGAACTCCTGCGGAGGCTGGACGGCTAGCGATTTTGTTAGCTCTCGTTTGCTTTGAATTTCAAATAATTTTCTGGAGTGAAAACTGCTATTTCAGATCTTTCGTAGTCTTTCACATTTCTTGTGATTATTGCTTCAATTCCATCGATCGTCAATGCAGTTGAGTATTGTATAGAATCTTCGAAATCCTTAAAACCATTTTTTAAAGCTTGGATGATCTCTCTTTTCGTTGTTCCCACTACATGGACCATATCAATAAGATCTTCTATGACTTGTATAGCTCTTTTATGATCCAAATATTTTCTAACGATGTAATAAATATTATTGATACTTACTGCCGAAACATGGAGTTTAAGTTTGCCCTGCTCATTCAGCTCAAATATTTCACTGGCAGGATTCGCAAATGGCTCTCTGTCTGTAAAAAAATCGATCACTACATCTGAATCAATGAATAGTTTAGATACCATACTTTTTTGATAACTCTTCGGTTAATACTTCTTTGTAATCAAAATCATCATCAATCGTCATGATCCCTCTCAATCTTTTAATTCTTGGCGATAGCTGTTCAGGTTGAATTTCTCGACGATCACTGGTAATTAGCTTAAAGTAATTTTCTACTAAACCTGAAAGGCTTTGTCCTTTTTCCTTTGCGTATTCCTTAGCTGTCTTTATGACTTCTTTTTCTATGGTCAATGTCAACTTTGTGTTCATGACTTTTTTTACAAAGGTACGTGTTCTCAATAGAGAAAGCAATACGTGTTTGTAATGAGAGCATAGAGAATTTTCTCACCAAAAAATTCCCGGGCCATCATCCATCATAGGATCGCAGTATTACAGGATCATAACATCAATTCACCGGATCAACGCCACATCCCCCTTAAATACTTCCGTCAGGCCATCCACGAATTCAATTTCCGCTACATAGACAAATACGCCGGTATTGAGTAACTGGCCCTGATAGTAGCCGTCCCAGCTGTTGACCGGATCATTCGGCAGGAAATCGTGCCGCTCAAATAACAGGTGGCCTTCCCGGCTGAAAATGCGCAGCGATGCGATCGAAACGATATCATTGTCTCCGTAGATCACGAAGTAATCGTTATTGCCGTCCATATTGGGGCTGAATGCATTGGGAATGAATACCCGGCGCTGTTTGTTGACCTGCACAAAAACGACCGCCTCATCCCGGCAAAGGGTTTCAGTATCTTCGGCTCGTACCCGGTAGTAGGTACTGACCTGAGGCGCGATCACTGCATCCGATCCGGTCAGGCGGGCGTCATGATCCCATTCGTAGCGCACCTGTTCACTGCTGGCGGTAGCGGAAAGACGAATGCTGTCGCCGAGGTTCAACTCGACGATGCCGGGACCCAGGCTGACCCGGAAATCGGGTGGCGTTTGGATCGATACCGGAAACTGCCGTTCACAGCCGGCAGCATCCTGTACGATGAGCTCATAGTCACCACCACTCAGTTCTCCGATCTGCGGCCGAGTGGTGAAGCGGTCGCCATCAATGGAATAGCGATAACCGCCCAGACCACCACCGACCGAATCGATGAAAATTGCTCCACTGGAGGGTGGATCCAGACAGGTAATATCCCGGGTGGAAAAACGGGCTTCGATCAGGGAGGGCTCTTCCAGTAGAAAAGAATCCTGGGCCGAGCAGCCGTTTTCATTGCGTATTTCCAGGGTATACCCACCGGCACCGAGATCGGTGGCCAGTGCCTCGCGCCCGCCATTGCTCCACCGGTATTGCAGGCTTTGGTAGGGGCCGCTCACAGTTGCTTCCAAAATGCCGTCCTGCTCTCCGCCGCAACTGATGCTTTTCAACAGATCGATCTCCAAAGTAAGTGGCCCGGAGGGCTCCGTCACCTCTATCTTGCTGACAGCTGCACAAAACAGATCGCTCGTCACCGTGACCTGATAACTGCCGGCGGGCAGGCCGGACTGCACCTGCGTGGTAGCGCCGTTACTCCATTGATAGGAAGCTGCCGAACCGTTCTGTACGTTGACCCCGATCCGGCCGTCACTACTCTGATAACAGGAAACGGGTTGTACCAGTTGAGCCACAGCGGTAAAAGGGGCCGGTTCTGCCAATGATGCACTGATACTGGTTTGGCAGCCGTTGGCATCGGTAACGGTAAGGGTATACTGGCCGGCGCAGAGGTTAGTCAGGTTGTTCATGGCTGTACTGCCATCACTCCATGCCAATGAATAGGGCGGCGTTCCGCCGCTCACCTGTGTACTTATCCGTCCGTTACAGGCGCTGTTGCAGGTGATTTCCTGCACTCCACTGATCTGAACCTGTAAACGGGACGGCTCGCTGATGCGAACGGTAAAGGTACTATCGCGAAAGATATCTGATATCTGAAAAATATAATCGCCGGCCGGAAGGTCTGTGATCTGCACTTCCTGGTAATTACTGTCGATCACGCCGTTACCGGAATATTTACCGTCAGCACTTTGCCAGGTAAAAGGATAGGGCGGCAGACCGGCACGGGCACTGAGGGTGATCACGCCGTTCTCATCTCCCTTGCAGGCTACCGAAGTGTCCTGATAGAGTGGGATAACGCCCTCCACAAATTCGATGTCATAACATTCCTCGAACAGACAACCAGCCTCATCGGTGACGGTCACACAACATTGCGTGCCGCCGACAAGACCGATAGCAGTCGGCCCCGTCTGCCCGTCGCACCAGGTGATGGTCGTATTACCGAAACCACCGCTGACGTTTACGCGTGCTTCGGCATTGGCCTGACCTTCACCGAAGGCCAGTTTGGTTTGCTGAAAATCCACCACCAACGGATCGGCTACGGTGAGGTTGGTCACTACAATGCTGTCGCAGCCTCCACGGATAGTGAGAGTATCGAAGTAAGTACCGGTAGCCGTGTAAGTACTGGAACCGACCCGGAACATTTCTCCGGAACAGATCAGGGTATCTATCGTATTGGTTGGGGTAGTATCTCCTCCGTCAGTGACGGATAGTTTGAAGATCCCCACCGGGAAAGTACCCGAACCGTCCACCAGGATAAAGTAGCGCATACCGCCGAACAGGCAGGTCACTTCCATCGATTCATCCGGATTGCCATCGATGTACTGACTTTTGACATGACTGAGCCCACCGGAGCAGGTGCCGTTGAAGGCGCGATAGACCGCCAATTGGGCGTCCAGCGGCTGGATCAACTGGTCGCTTAATGCATCGATGATCACATGGCCCGAAGAGGGCGCAATAAAACTAAACCAGACCGAATGCTGACTGACGAAGCTGGCGACATAAGGATCACCAAAGTCATCGGCACAAAAATTGGAACGAAAACCGTCCGTCTCTACGATCCCGTTTTCGGGAATAACGCCCAGATCTTCGAAATCGCAACGCAGATCACCACCCTCGATCACGCCGGGGTCAGTGATGCGCAGGCGGAAGGGCCCTTCTATTGATTCGTTGCCGAAAGTGCCTCCGTCTACCAGCAGATAATAGCGGGTATTGGGTTCTACACAGGTCAGTTGCAGGCGGGCGTCAAAGCTGGAGTTATCCGAAACGGATTTCAAAAGGGTAGGGGTGCCGTCGCAAAGCCCGTCGGAATATTGATATACCGCTACCTGTGCGTCGAATTCGTCACCGGTAAAGAACGGATCACTTTTGACGTCCACCAATATCATGCCGCTGGGATTATCGCCGGTCTCGAAATAGAACCATACGCCCTGGTCGTTGATAAAGGCACCGGGTATATTTTCGTCGAAAGGGTTCGGTTCCTGGGTATTGGTAGCACAATAGTTGTTGTAAATGGTACTGTTGATACCTCCCAGAAAAGTGTTGAAATCCAGTTTGCCCAGGTCGATGGCGTCACAGATCAGGTCATTAGTCACAGCCGGAGATACACTTTCGGTCCCCATACTGAAGTAGAGTGTACCGGTAACGTCCCCGCCGGCCGGCAGATCCAGTGAGAGAGACAGGCTTTCTCCGACATTGGTAACGGGAAAGGTCTGGCAAATGGTCGCTTCACAATCCGGGGAGATCTCACAACTGGCGGGAGCAGGAATAAATGGGTCGTTCTCGAAACCGTGAAAGCAGATCTCCACTTCATTGGGCAGATCACCGGGGCAGGGAGCCGTAATGGCGTACTGCGGATTGGGCAGCGGTTGAAAACAGGCCCCCTCCTGCGGATAGTATTGGTATCCAGTTCCGTTAATATCCACGCCCCACATGGGTTCGGGATTACCAAACAGGTCGCCACAGGTCAGATTGATGGTGGCACTGTCGATCTGTACCACAAAACCGGTTTGGGCGGTCAGCCGTCCGGCAAGAAAAGAAAAAGCAAGAACAACAAGCAGTAAGAAAAACGTACTCCGCATCATGGACAAGGTCTGTTCGGCATTAATAACTTTTGTGATCGGGTCAGAACTGCTGGAGAAGACTGCACTAACCGGACCGGGGATAAATCAGATTCAACCTCATGATTATAGGGTAGCGCATGTTTGAAATACATTTCAACCGGAAGGATGGAATTTAAACATGGTCCAGGTACAATAAGAGACGGAGAAAAAATAAATGAACATTTTTCAAGTTTTCAATATTTTGCTAAGCCATTGACGATCAGGAGATGGTGTGCAAAATATTGAAAACTTATCAAAGGAGAATGTTCATTTATTTCCGTCAAACTACTAAGTAAGGAGAAGATCGTTGCTGGTCGTGAAGATAACGAATATGGGCAGGCTTCTAGTATTTCAGGAAAAGGCTCCCGGTAAACTGCTCCATAGTCCTGGCTCCGAAGCCTCTCCTAACTACCTTCCAAAAAAGCAGGATTAGTCTTAAACTCACCTTCGCGTGACTAGATCACTGACCATAATCGCCTGCCCTGTTCCTTGTTTCGGCTTGTCTCCCCCCTCGGGGGAGATGCCGAAGGCAGAGGGGGCCTCACTCCTAAAGTACAGCCCGGAACTGCTCCAGAAAGCGCACGTCATTCTCAAAGAACAGGCGAATATCATTGACCTGATGCAACAGCATCGCCTGGCGTTCAATACCCATACCGAAAGCAAAGCCGGAATATTCTTCCGGATCGATACCGCAATTGATCAGTACCTGTGGGTCGACCATACCGCAGCCGAGGATCTCCACCCAGCCGGTGTATTTGCACACATTGCAACCTTCGGCATTACAGATGAAGCAGGTCACATCCATTTCCGCACTGGGTTCGGTGAACGGGAAATAGGAAGGACGCAGGCGAATGTCGGTTTGCGGCCCGTACATTTCTCTGGCAAAATAAAGGAGCGTTTGTTTTAGGTCGGCAAAGGAAACCCCTTTATCGATATACAGGCCTTCCACCTGGTGGAACTGGGCGTGCGCCCGCGCCGAAATGGTTTCATTGCGATACACCCGCCCCGGAGCAATGATCTGGATGGGCGGTTGCTGACTGGTCATCACCCGGGCCTGTACGGAAGAAGTGTGCGTACGCAACAACATCTTCGTACTGCCTTTCAGGTAATACGTATCCTGCATATCACGCGCGGGGTGATCTTCCGGCGTATTCATGGCCGTGAAGTTGTGCCAGTCGTCTTCAATCTCTCTTTCTTCGGCCACTACATATCCGATGCGTTCGAAGATGCGCACGATGCGGTTTCGGGTCATGGCCAGTGGATGGCGGGCACCCAACTCGAGCGGTTCCCCCGGAGCGGAAAGATCCAGTTGACCGGCCTCGGCCTGTTCGGCGGCGGATTCCAGTTCAGCCTTGAGTTGCTGGTACTTGGTTTCTGCTACCTCCTTGGCCTTATTTACCAGTTGCCCGTAGTCGCGTTTTTGCTCGTTTGGCACATTGCGGATCTCGCCCATCAGG
>JAGQXH010000780.1 GCA_020436695.1 Lewinella sp.
ATAATTGGCGTAACGGAACAGCTCGTCTTCATTATCCGTGCCGGCCCAGGTTTGGTACAATTTATCTGCAGCTCCTTGTGCGGCCCATACCCATTCCGCTTCAAACGGAAGACGGTATTTTCTCCCGGTAGCCCGGTTGAGTGTATTGATGAACAATCTGATCTCAGACAAAGAAACATTGACGACCGGGCATTCGCCACAGTAAGCTTCCTGATCAGAGGCATATCCCATCACTTGTTTCCATTGCGCCTGGGTGACTTCCTGTGAAGCCAGGTAAAAGGGCTCGATATCAGCCTCATAAAATTTATAGGTACCATACTCAAAAGCTCCCTGAATAGTGGCCGATCCACCCTCAATGCGGATCATTTCATTTTCAAAAGGGTCCTGGAACTCAGGGGCGACAGGACTCACCCCTTTTGGACGGACCAAGCGAATACCTATTAGATCGTCATCTGAGAACAGACGGCCGAGTTCCTGTACATTAAAATTTGGATCGTAGGCAATACGAGTGGAAATCGCATCTTTTCCTCTCACGACCTTGTAGGGGCTCAGGCTTGGTCCGGGTGGATTGTGTTTGGGACTGTCCCGGTAGTAATCACGAATGTACCAATCCCGGCACCATTCCACCGCATTGCCACTCATGTCATACAGGCCCAGTTGATTAGGTTTTTTTTGGGCAACCCGGTGAGGACTATTGCGACCTATATAGTCCCACTCCTGCCAACCTACTTCGTCCAGCTTATCGCTTCCTGCGTAAGTATAGTTATTGCCATGCCCCAATTTGCCCCCACGAGCTGCATATTCCCATTCTGCCTCAGTGGGTAACCGATAATTCATGCCGGTTAGGGCGTTAAGTCTGGAAATAAATGTGTCTACCTGATACCAGGATGCGGTTGCCGGTCTGCAAGGACCATAGGATTCAGGATAATCATGGTCGAGTAAACCCGTTACCAGATCCCACTGCTCCTCCGTCAGCTCAATTTTACTGATGTAATAACTATCCAGTGTTACTTCATGGGGAAGATCCACATCGGATTTACTATCCGGATCACCCATCAAAAATGCACCTCCTTCCACCAGGACCATATGGCGTTCGATGAAATCCGGTGAGAGTTCCATGCCGGCATAAACACTATAAGGTTCACGAACTAATCTAAAGGCACCTGCATCTTGGTACCTGGAAGTAACAAGTCTTCCTCTACCGACCCGATGGCTGCCTGAGATCGGCCCCTGCGGATTAAAAACCGTGCCTTCCTTTTTACAGCTTTCGTAATAGTTCGGGTCATACCAATCGGAACATATCTCGTAGTTTCCTTGGCTCATATTGAAGATCCCGAGTTCGTTGGGTTTGGTCTCTCCATAGGACAAGGAGTCTATGTTATCGTAGCCGGAGAATAACCATCCGTGGCTATTTTGTCCTCCACCGGCGGCGTATTCCCATTCCGCCTCCGTTGGAAGACGATACACATAACCGGTTTTTCTCCCCAACCACCAACAATAGTGTTGGATCAACATATAAGGCGCAAAATAGACTACCCAATTCACCCTCATGCTAGTATTGCCTGCTCCGTCGGCGGGTGTATATACAAAGCTTCTTCCTTTCTTTTCCGTTCTAATGTCTCCATGAAAAATGATCTCTGTATCTGAAGCCCATTCATTCAGAAATTGACAAAAAGCCTGGACGGTGACTTTATGCTCCCCTATGTAAAAATGATCCAGGCTCACTTCATGGGCCGGCCATTGGTCTGCTTCGCAGGTATCACATCCCATGGTAAATGTCCCTCTCTCTACCAGGACCATCGTGCCGGCAAAGGGATCGGTATAGCGGTCAGGTAGATCATCCGGCGGTGGGGTAGTAATTATCTTTCCAGTCATCTTTTCTTTGACCTGTTGAATCAGCTCACGGACTGCTTCCGTATTTCGCTGTTGCTGTGCCTTTTGATAGTTGGATAACGCATCGGTGAGGGTTACGGCGGCTTTTCCTTGCTCAAAATAGCGCTGGTAGGCCAGATCTCTGGCTTTTTCGATCTCGCATTGCTGAATCTTCTGCTCGAACTCCGTCGACGGTAGGATCGCCTGTGCCTGCTCAAAAGCGCGTTTGGCCTGCTCCCACTTACCATCGGCAAAAGCCGTATTGGCTTCCTGAACAAAAAGCCGATAGCGAAAATCATCTTTCCCAGCCGTGGTGATTGGTTCTTCGATCTTTATACCAGTCAATAGATTTACCGGCACGTCCCAGGCTTCGCAGGCCTTGAGTATAGTGGACATGTCTACAGCTATTGCCCGAACAGCATTGTTCTCCCCCACCAGCCCCAGCAATTCGTATTGGAGCGTCAATACCGGACCTCCACTGCTGCCCGGAGCTATACCAGCCGGATCTAACGTATGCAAGCGGCTATCCAGGTCATAGTCCGTCGTTTTGACATTGCTGTTGTAATTGATATCCCAACGGCTGTCGGCCGGGTGTCCGATAACGATGACCGCCTGCCGGATTTTTTCTCCTTCCTTGGCAGCAGCAAAGGAGGAAGGAGGGCTATACCCTGTCGGCATCGGACATTTAATGGCAGCCAGATCCAGTCCTTCGTTGATCAGGACCACCTCGGCTTTTACCTCCTGCGGCCCCTGGTAAAAGTCCAGGCGGACATCCGTTGCGTTTTCGATCACGTGGGCAGCGGTAAATAAATACAGCTCCTCATCTTTCTGGCCAACCAGAAAACCCGTTCCGGTTTCTTCCCAGTCAGCGGTGGCTTTGATGAAAACGATGGGGGCTTTGAGGGCGTCCTGGGCAGAAATGGAATTATATAGTGAACATACCAAGGAGGAGGTGACCAAAAAACAAATTAGGTAGTTGATTGATCTTTTCCCAGATTCGTTCATGAAAGTATCCATACTCAGATCGTTTAATCATTTATATTTCGAATATTTCACTGTATCAAACTTCAAACCACTGCTTTCTTCCCCCCGACCATTAGTCTTTTGCCAGGCGAACCAGACATAGGTTTCGCCATTATACCAGCGCGTCCGCTTCCACTTTCCAGTGACAATAGCCCCGGAGCGAGGCACTTCTTCTTCATACAGGAACATAGGACGCTTTGGATTTTCTGACAACCCATCTTGCAAAAGGAGTGATTTCGGGCGAACACGCCGTGGCGAAAAACCGGGAACTATTCTCGGCATAGAGGCGCGTTGCAATTGAATTTTTCGACTGAATAGGTCTTCATCCGAGACCCGGACCGGAATAAAAGGTATCCAGTTTTCCGGTACCGAACCTTCCAATAAGTATTTAAATTTGGCCTGATTAGAAGACAGGTTTTGCTCTATGGTATTTTCAGCAATCTCAGCAAGATATACTTTGAGCGCAGTAGCACGTTTGGAGCCACTGCTACCTCCACCAATCGCATCGGGAATGATCTCCTCAATGCCCCAAACCATATTGGCCATTTCATCTCTGATGAAGTTGACTTTTTCGTATTCTTTGCTTCTAAGGTGACTTGCCATACTGGGCGGAAGAAAAAGAAAAGAGGCCTTTTTATTTTCAGGATCTCGACTTTGGAATTGTAAAAAGTTCCAATTTTCATTTGGGGCCACTTCATGCAAGTGATTTATTTGAGTGGGAATACCAAAATTATCCCTGACGATCAGGCTCGTGATCTGATACATTGCTCCAACGTCAGTCCTTAGAGGGGTCATGATCCAATCATTCCCATATACCAGGGCAAATTGGCTGAACAAAAGAGATGATAGATTCGTTGAACTGAGTTTTACATTACCGAAGTTGACGGCATTGTCTTCCATTTTCCACCACCTGGTACTGGGCATCCCGGGATAACGTACCTGGGAAGGCATCAATATTTCTTCCCGGGTTTCTACTTTCCGCTGCCAGATATCGTCGCTTTCACCTCCATCCGAAAAATTGAATTGATACCAGTCCAGATCATCACCGAAAAATTCTTTTGCTTCCATCTTTTTAATTTCCACTTCCGAGACCGGTAGGGCAACTTCA
>JAGQXH010000781.1 GCA_020436695.1 Lewinella sp.
GCCGCGGAAGTAACGGGAGCAGCGTAAAATATCTGACCGAAAGCAAGGACAGTGCCGTTTGGGTGATGTTGCCCAAGCGAGTAGCCCGATTGACTTCCAGGGATACGCTGTATTATTCACTTCCGGTAACTGGAACCGGAGTGGAGCAGACCACCTTCCTACACGAAGACCAGCAAGGCCGTGTATGGGCGGGTACCTTAAGCAAATTGTTTGTTCTTTTTCCGGGAACGTCCACTTTCCGTCCCGTAGATCTACTACCGCCGGGAGCAACAGATAAAGCTCCTGGTTATAACGCTTTGACGGAGTTTCCTAATGGAGACCTGCTTATTGCCACCAATATTTTATTTCCACTTATCATCAAGGCAGATCTGACCGAATCGCGATGGCTGGATATGTCCATTGCCCGGCCGCGATACCTATATAAAGGGGTAGGGCAGGAGTTTTTTATTCACACTTTCCTTGGGGTTTTCTATATCGGTGAACTCGATCAGTCGGATAGTTATAAGATCGATACGACCTTCCGGCAACTATCATTTCTTACCGCCATACAATGGGACGCTGACCGACAACTGTACTGGGTTGGCACTTCGAATGGCTTATTCCGACTCCGGCATACCGATACGGGCTGGTCCTTCCAAAAAGAAGATCATTTTGATTTTAATCTACTGGTCAGTGGTCTGCTGTTGGACAATGCCGGCAAATTATGGATGAGTATTCCCGGAAATCTCATGGCTTATGATCCGGATAGTTTACGCTATGATCTTTATCACAAAGCAGATGGTTTGCAGGGCCCGGATTACAATGATATGGCGGTTCTGCAACACTCGGACGGTCGCTTTTTCTTCGGTGGTACCAATGGGATTACCGTGTTTCGCCCGCAGAACATCGACAGTGAGATCCCGTTGGCCAGGCCAGCTATTGTCAATATTAAGATCAATCAGGAGGAAGACCTGGCCTATCAATTCAGCCACAATAGGGTTGGCAATATCATGGAGATCAGACAACTCAAATTGCCGTATACACTTAATAATCTGACATTCACAGCGGCGCCAATGGAATACAGCGATCCGCAAAACTGTAGATTTAGTTACCAGTTAAAAGGGAGCACTACCGATGCTTTTATTGAAAATGGCAACAATCCGCAAATTGCCTTTTCTCGTCTTAGCCCCGGCAAATATGAACTCAATATCCGGTCAACCAATTCTGATGGCGTTGTCAGCGAGAGCACTGATCCCATCCATATAGAGATACTTCCACCCTGGTATCAAACTTCCTGGTTTTATTTACTTGCCATATTGGCTATCATTGGAATTGTCTTTCTGATCATCCGCAATCGTTTTCGAGAGGCGATGCGTCGACAAACCCTGGCTCAGGAAGTTAGTGAAGCTAGGCGAAAAGCAGCGGAGGCGCAACGCAATGAGGCTGAGGCCAAGCGACTAGCTGCGGAAACCGAAACAGCAGTATTGCGTTTACAAATGGATCCGCATTTCATTTTTAACAGTATGAATGCGATCGATGCTTTTATATTGCAGGGAGAAAAACTCAGGGCGCACGATTATCTGGTGTACTTTTCAGAACTAATGCGAGGCATACTCAATAATTCTGAAAAAACGTATACCAACCTGGAGGATGAGATTGACCTGTTGAAAAAATACCTTCAGGTGGAGCAGATGCGGATCGGTCCACGTTTGACCTACACTGTTTTGCCGGCACCGGAGGTAGACACCTATGAAACAGAGATCCCTACTATGATCTTACAACCATTTGTGGAAAATGCGATCTGGCACGGCATTTCCCCGAAATCCGGACCGGGTCACATCCGCATCAATTTTTTTCAAAAGGAAGATTTGTTGATCTGTGAGGTGCTGGATGATGGAGTCGGGAGAGGATATACTTCCAGGGCGAAACCCCACAAGAGCAAAGCCACCAAAATTACAGAACGCCGTTTAGCACTCCTACCTGCCAACAAAGACGGTCGGTCTGCACAATTTGAGATCATAGACGAGCAAGACCAATCTGGTCAGCCTTGTGGTACCAGTGTACGTTTTTTCTTCCCTTTGACACAACCTGCAAATACACCATGAGAAAAAATGCCCTTGCCAAAAGTACAACGGTTCAGTTATTAAAGGCCCTTGATGCAGGTGAATTCAAAGATTTCGCCAGATGGCTTCGATCCTCCTGGTGTAGCAGCAATCAACATTTGATCACCTTATACCGAATACTCAAAAAGCATTATCCGGAATTTTCTTCCGAACGCTTAACAAAACAGTGGCTTTATGCCGAGATCTATCCCGGCAAGGCCTATAATGATAAAGTCTGCCGTAATTTATTGAGCGAACTCTCAGTTCAAATACGCGAATTTCTGGTTTTGAAACGAGTAAGGAAAGATCCTCTACTCTTCCAAAAAACACTGATCAGTGAATATCAAAATCGAATAAAACCCGATTGGTTTATCAAAGAATCGAAGAAGTTGCTGGATCAGATAGAAGAACAACAACCCCAAAACTGGGAAAATCGATTGGATTGCCTAGTGCTCAATGAGCAGTTGTATTTTTCTCCTCATACGCTTTACAGGCAACAAAAAAATCCCGGGCCGCTCGAAGCCGCAGCACAAGCACTGGAAGAATTCTATTTACTCGGAAAGTTAAGAATATTGAATGAACGATTGGAGCGGCGGAAAAAATTTGCCCAACAGGAGGGAAAAAAAGATCAACAATTGGATACTTCCTTCCTTACTTCGGAGGCCGTAAATGAGATCGTGAAAAACCCCGTTTTCAATATCTATTACCAAAGAATATTGAACCGGGACCTATCGCTGGAAATGCAATTTGAAAGATCAGAGCAACTCTTCAGATCGACTGTTGATCAGTTGCCAGATAAAGATCAACAGATACTCTATCACTACCTGTTGAATGATACAGCCCGCTTATCGCAAAAAGGAAATACGCAGATTCTCACCAGGATGCTGGACCTGTACAAATTCGGAATCGATCAAAACTTGCTCATCTATGATCAAAAAATTACAGAGAGTACTTTTTTAAATATTGTCAGCCTGGCTGCGGGCCTAAAGGATTTTGATTTCCTGGAGCAATTTATACCGGCCTGTCTTATATTGTTACCTGCATCTTCTATCGACGATGCCCACACCTGGGCTAAAGCTAAAGTTGCATTGGAGCAAGATAAATACGAGCAGTGTATCGAAATACTAAAGGATTATTCCTTTCAGGGATTTGTTTTTATCTATCGGACTCGTTTTCTGCTTTTGCAGGCATTTTTTGAACAGTTTTTGCGAGATGATACCTATTATCCTTTTTTCAAAAGTTATTGCCGGCGTACGGAAATGAATATGAGAAACGAAAAGAGATTATCACAAGCCAGAAAAACGGCAGTGATCAAGTTTACCCAATATATCCGGAAAATGGCTAAATGGAAAGACGATGTAAATGCTACCGGCGAGCAACTCGACCGTATTGTCGAAGATCTAGAAAAGGAAAGAAATATTCAGGGAAAGTTCTGGTTAAAGGCCAAGCTGGATCAAATAAGCAAAAAATTACTCTGATCCTTTAATGTAAGTTGCGGGTGATCAGGCGGAGAAATTCCAGGCCCAATACCCGCAACTGGCAGGAAATTAAGGAAAACAATCTATACAAATCCTGTTGCTACTGCCGTAATTTCCACATTTATCTGTCTGACCGATTTACAATAAAATATCTTCCTCAACTACAATTCCTCCCTTGAGATTCTTTAGGGATTCTTTATTTACGATTTGATCTTTTATAATGTCAAAACCCGTAAGGCGCTTTTTGATCAGCTTTTTCATAAGGCATAAAAATTTTGCTCCAAGCGGGGATGGTATGTACCCGTTGGAAAAGTTTGAAAATGGATTGACCAGGACCTGAAGGCCAGGTAAATTCACTTCCGTAGCATTATGCGCGCCGAATACTTACTGGAAGAGTGGTGCATTCCTAATGTTGGAAGCCACCGAATGA
>JAGQXH010000782.1 GCA_020436695.1 Lewinella sp.
GATGTCTCTGATATCTTCCTCTATTGTTGGATCTAAATTCAGATAGAAGTGGTAGTCATTAGTAATTCCTTGGGGATCTTGCTCACGAGATAAGGTAAAAACTCCTTCAAGCAATTTTTTAACCGGCACTCCTTCAAAACTCTTTCCACACTGCGATTGCGCCGCGTCTCCATTCTTTTCCCTATTGGCTAGTAATTGATGAAAATCGTGTTCAAAGGATTCTGACAGTTCTTTACAAATATCGCAATTACACGGAACCTTCTGAAATACCCGTAAAGCAGGAAATGAACGGCGATGGATCGCTTCTAATTGCTGCCGTACATCCCGCAACACATTTTTCCGGTTTTCTACCTTTTCCCCTTGGACCTCGATCTTGATGATCTGCCGACCTTGCACTTTATCATCCAGGAATTGCACCTGTGCCCGACAATGCTCCTTTTCAATGATCGCACCATTCTCCCAGACCACTTTGCCCTGATCATTACTTTCAATATTTTCATGGAGCCGCACGATCAATCTGCCGATAATCCCTTTAGGCATAAAAGGATAATGATAAATGTATCGCAAAGTCTCCGGAGTCTCCTCCCATTCCAATCCCACCGGTTTTATTTCAGGCAGTAATTGAGGTGCAATGAATATTTCCCGATTTTCTTCTCTGGCCCTAAAACAGACTTCCAGATTGTTTTTGAGCATCAGATTGAGCAGTTTCGACTGTTCTTTAGTTGTGTATCCTTTTTCAGTCCAAATGCGTTGCAATAACTCCTGGTCAAAACGCCCCTGATTTATTATCTTCACTTTCTCATGTTTCATGATCTCATAGACGGCATTAACCGCCCATTGCGGATTCAGGATTATAAAATCCTTTAAGTGAATGTCCTCGCGAAAATGTAAAATAACCCCCAGATCGTGAAGGAGTTGACTTAGGTCGTCCTGCTGTTGTCTATCGGAAATTCCTTCTTCTTCACAGATCGCTGCATATTTTTCCGAATCAATATGATTTATCGTCTTCCTCAAGCTGTATAATCTTTGCCGTACATTATTCCAAAAAGAAGGAATAGTCAAAGGCAAATGATCAATTTGATGACACAATATTTCTTTTACGGTCTTAGTCATGGCCTCCAATCTTCCATCCTCTTTTTTGGCAAAATCCACTTCCCTTTTGATGATCTTCAGTTTTGGGTATGCTTTTTTTACAGTTTCCGGATCATAGGGCATTTTAGCGATCGGATTACCTTTTTCATTCAATACTACCAGCACCGGCAAAGGAACTTCTACTGCCTTATTACACCCCAAAAGCTCGATGATCTGTAACCAGTAAGCGAAATTAGCGACCTCCCGGCGACCATCAGCCATGAGCACATAAAAGGATCGACGGGTCAGAAAAAACTGGTGGGTCATATACTGAATATCCTGCCCTCCAAAATCCCAGAGATTAACCAGGAATTGATCATTAGGTCGATCTAAATGAATAAATTTCCATCCTTCTTTGATCTGAATACCGACGGTAGATTTCTGGGAATTATCCGGAACGGGATGATCCCGATTTTGCAGTAAATTCCAAAGGGTAGTTTTTCCGGTTTCTCCCTCACCGACGATCAACATCTTCACCTCAAATAATTCACTGGCGCCTTGCTTTAGCAGATCCTTAAAAAACCGCAGGACGGCATCCTTCCCTTTGATTTCCTCCGGCAATAGTTCCAATGGGTTATCATCTACATCCAGAGAAGACAGTTGCTCCAATCCGGAGGATAGTGAAAAGGTAGTTAGCTTGTTTTCGTTCAGGTTCAGGGCCTGTAAACGCACCTGATCCCTCTTTAGCAATTCGGTGATCCTGCTCCATTGATCGTCGTCCAATTGGGTCATAGCCAGGTTGAGCCCAACCAGTTGGCCATGTTCATCCAGGGCATATTTTGGATAATCTTTATGGATACCCATTACTCCCGCTATTGGGTCCAGGTTGTTTTTGGGGAGGTTTAGTTCAAAGCCCTTTCCCAAAATGGCTTCGATCTCCTTGACGATCTTAGGTTTCATTATGAGGCTCGTTTTTTATTTTCCAAAACAGGCAGCAGAACCTTCGCCCACAGCTACCAATACTGCCGCCCGAAGCAACCGTTACCGGCTGCCTTTTCGTCCTGATACGAAGACCGGGAACAGGACCATCACCTGTTCAGTGGAAGCCATCCGGCTTTCCCGTGAGCTAGCCCCCTCCTAACCTCCCCCTCGGGGGAGTAGGGCCGTTCAGTTCTGGATAAAACGCCTCTTCGCGCCCCTTGATCCCTAAAGGGGGAATCCACTCGCCACTGACAATCAGTCGGTTAGAGTTGCGGGCGGAAGCTCCCCTTCAGGGGCTGGGGGCGCGAAAGGGGTAGAACTGAACAGCCCTGCCCTCAGGTGAGGGATAAAGGGAAGAACTAACCGAAAACCGATGTCATTGACGTGGCTGTCCGGCCTGTCTGCATTCCGGTTCGTACAGCGGCAGCCGACGGCAATGTCGAAGTAGCTACCGCCACGCAGCACACGAAGAGCACCCCGTTTAGGCAAATCAATCCAGGCTTTAGCATCCCCGGGAGCCTTTTGATAATTGTCATGATAATCATCTTCGCACCACTCGTATACGTTGCCGCTCATATCGTACAGGCCCAGTTCATTGAGTAGCAACAATCCAACCTCCTGGGTTTCACCATTACTGTTATCATCATACCAGCTCACCTGTTTCAACTTGTCGCTCCCAGAAAATAAATAGCCCTGGCTGTACTTTCCCCCACGGGCTGCATACTCCCATTCGGCCTCACTGGGTAAGCGAAAGGTTTTACCGGTTTTCTTATTAAGCTGTTCTATGAAATCCTGGGTGTCGTCCCAGGAGACGCTCTCGACTGGCCGCTTTTCTCCCGAGAATCGGGATGGATTTGTTCCCATTACCGCCTGCCAAAGACGTTGGGTTACCGGGTATTTACCTATGTAAAAGGAGGGAACATTTACCGGGTGTGCCGGCTTTTCCCGATCAAATCCACTCTCATCATCCCCCATCACAAACGTCCCCCCTTCTACAAAAACGAGGTCCAGATCGGGCAGGTCTATCGATAAATTGAATGGTTGGTCCATGCGGTTTAGTCTGATTGGGAGGTAATTTAGGGAAAAATGAATGGAACAGTAGCAATTGAAGATAGGAAGGAACGATCGAGAATTGCTTCGGAACGCATGGAGGTGCAGTGCACCTAATAATTGTCCTTCCTTACTCAGCTGAAGGAGCTAGTTTGTGGCCACGGGAAATCCACAATAACTAACTTTCCGTCTGCATCGATAAAACAAGTCGAAAGCCAGTAAAGACATTCCGTCGTGCAGGCCAGAGCGCAATCCGATGTATACTACGACATTTAACGGCATCTTCGAAGTAGCCTCCACCACGTAAAGTGTGTCTCGGAATTTGTTCTGGCTGGTCAATCCAAGCCGAACCGTCATTCGGTGCATTTTGATAACTATCATGAAAATAATCCTCACACCATTCATAAATATTCCCGCTCATATCATGTATGCCTAACTCATTTCCCATCAACAGGCCTACCTCGTGCGTTTCTCCGCCGCTGTTTTCAAAATACCAACCTACTTGTTTCAATTTATCGCTTCCAGCGTATAAGTATTTCTGACTATATTGTCCTCCACGAGCAGCATATTCCCATTCCGCTTCAGTAGGTAACCTAAAAGACTTTCCCGTTTCCCGATTAAGCTTTACAATGAAATTCTGAGCATCTTCCCAGGAAACTTCTTCCATAGGTTTTTTTTCACCATGAAAGTTTGCATTGTTTGTTCCAACTAACGCTTTCCACAGCCGCTGCGTCACTGCATATTTACCAATATAAAACGATGGTACTTTCACGGAATGTTCCGGCTTTTCAAAATCATTCTCACTACTATCATCCCCCATCACAAACGTCCCCCCTTCCACAAAAACGAGGTCCAGATCGGGCAGGTCTATCGGTAAATTGAATG
>JAGQXH010000783.1 GCA_020436695.1 Lewinella sp.
AGGTTTTTAATATTTCGCTAAGCCATTGACTAAGAGGAAATGGTGTGCGAAATTTTCAAAATCTCTAGGGAAATTGGTTCATTTATTTCCGTCAAACTACTAAAAGATCATAAAGCGCGACAAAATTGAAATAAGCTGCGACAGGATTAAAAGCATAAACCCCGGCTTCCGGCTACTTTTGGCTGAAAATAAAAGACATGAAAAATATAGTATATCTCCTCTCATTATTGATCCTGTCTGTTTCGGCCTTTGCCCAACAACCTTTGACCGGCACCTGGGTCTGCCCATTAGACCCCAATGAAGGATATGAAAGCGAAACCCTTACGTTTAGCCCGGATGGGGTTTATCAATGCACTATTGCTTACCTGAATGGAGAAGAATACGGGATCGGACCGGATATTGCAGTCGGTTACTATCAATACGACGGTACCACCCTACACCTGTACGATCTGGTGAACGATAACCATCTGACATTTCCCACCGACCGGGTAGGGAACAGCCAATTGATCTTGCGCAACAGCACGACACAGGAGCGGTTTACCTACCAATATCGCGGACCGGGAGAGGTTAGTGCTGTGCAACGCGGTAATTTACAGGCCTGGGAATATTATCGCCGGCTGGGAGGTGTCTGGCAATCAAAAGAAACCATCCTCAAAGTATTACCCAGTCTGGGCATCATGCTGATCCGCAATCCCAACGATCCGAATTATTTCAACTGGGGGCAATATTCCATTTCCGGGAATGTGTTGTCGATCAGAGAGATAAGTGCTGAACAAAACACCTTTTATCAGGGTAATATCCAGTCTTTCGGAGAGACGGATTTTCGAATGGAGAACGGAGGTGACGTGGAACACTATCGGTACCAGGGAAAGCTACAACTGAATGAGCAGGAAACCTTCATGGTACAGCAATACATGAATACGGTGCATCGCACTAATATGTCGATCATCGATGCCATGGATGGGGTGCAGGATTTCATCTGGCGCCGGGTAGACGAGCATGGGAATATTCGTTATTGATAATTAACTCCTGATTCGCACGTTTCATTGCTTCATAATCTCCAATACCCGCTCCACCGGCAATGCTTCCACGGTATGACCATTGCCGGTCATGGTCTCGGCTGCAAACAGAGAATTGATAATGGCTTCTTCGGTAGCTTCGATGGTAGCCAGAAAAAGAGGACTGATGCGATCGTTGTGCAGCACTTCCTGTTGTAAAAGAGAGCCATCCGCCCGGTAGGGTACACGGAGGGTTTCGGCGGTGGAGAACGCTATGACGTAATCACCGCTGCCATTGGAAGCGATGCCTCCGGTTCGGGCCAGTCCCAGCATTGCCCGTTTGGCCAGTCGCTTAAGATTACGGGCATCCAGAGGAGCATCGGTCGCCACGACCATCATGCAGGAACCGTCGCCGGAATCTTCCAACTGACTACGAAATGCGTATTGCTCCAGGGCCTGACCGATCGGGGCGCCATTAATGGTCAGTACCCCGCCGAAGTTGGTTTGCACGAGCACGCCGACGGTATAGCCGCCCAGATCCGACGGCAGTTTTCGGGAGGCTGTACCGATGCCTCCTTTGAATCCAAAACAGACCGTACCGGTACCGGCACCGACATTTCCTTCCTGTATGGGGCCGCTCTCCGCCAGATCAATGGCCCGCTGTACATCCCGTTTACGGATGTGCAATCCTCGAATGTCGTTCAGGTATCCGTCATTGGTTTCTCCGACAATTCCGTTAACCGATCGAACATCCTCGTTTCCTGTTTGTTTTAAGGTATATTCTATAATTGCCTCAACTGCGGCCGGTACGCTAAGCGTATTAGTCAAAATTACCGGAGTTTCTATATTACCCAATTCTTCCACCTGGCTATAACCAGCTAATTTCCCGAAACCGTTGCCCAGGTAAATGGCCGCAGGTACCTTGCTTTGAAACATATTTCCGGAATAAGGAAGGATCGCAGTGACGCCCGTTCGGATACTTTTCCCTTTAATTCGGGTGTAATGACCGACTTTGACCCCCGCCACGTCGGTAATGGCATTCAGTGGGCCGGGGGGGATCACTCCAATGACAATACCGAGATCTCTTGGTCTTGACTGAGCCACGGAATCTGTCTTGATGAACATAGAAAACAGGAAGAGTATTGGTAATACAAAGCGCATACTGGCTGGAATTTGTCATGTAACCTTAAAGATAAAAGAACGATTATGGTCGAAGAAGTTTTAGGTGAAAAGTTAGGGGATCATTTTTTTATTACGTAAAAATTAAATATTTTCGTATTGAATATAATGCTCCCTTTTAGACTTTTGCTAGGCTATTTCAATTGTATTTAAGTACTATAAGCTAGCAGCCCCTTAGTATCCACCCAATCTCTATTGTTCAAGACTTAGGTATTAATATCGCTATGGTCAAAATACGGCCTTGTTTGGATGTCTTCATTGCAAAACATCCGGCCTATATACCTTTGAAAAAAACATTTTATAAATTCCTCAAACCCATTGTGATGCAAAAAAAATCTACCCTTGCCCTAGCCATTACGTTGTGTCTGTTTTTCTCCTATGAAGCCCGATCACAAAACTGGCAGAGTCTTTTTGAACCTATTTTTGAGCAGGCGGACAGCACTACCCGGGATTCTTTTCTCCTGGACCTCAGTGTTCTATCGGAAGATCCGGAAGTAGATGGGATCGACTGGCAGGATGTCTATGATGGCTTCTTTTCCATCAATCTCAGCCCTAATGTATTTTTGCAGCCGATTGATTCGTTCAACGTGGAATGGAGCGCAGGTCAGGATACGCTGAATAATATGCTGGGCAATAGTGACCTGGGGCCGGCCGATTCCACCGAAGTGGTGAATGAATACGATCGCCTGAACGGAATATGGTTGAATAGCCTGGACACTTTCAATAATGCACTGGCCACGTATGAAGGGCCGGTCACTTTCGATTCCGACGCGATCGAAGAGGGAAGTGAACGATATGATAAATTCACCGGTTTACGTAAACAGTCCATGCATATTTTGGAACGCTCCTGGGAACGCGCCCTGGATGGTACCGAACCCAAAGGCATCGGAGATCTGATGGAAGTATTCAATACTACCTTCAGCAGCATTTTTGATCTGGAGCTGGCCTTCGGTCTGGAAAACGGTACGTTCAACTATTACAATGAGTTCTATGCCGCATCGGCCAAAGTGATCCGTGTGGGTAGTATGCCTCAAATGGATCAGACCTGGGAGGCTAAATGGAGTGCTCACGCTACCTTTTTCAATGTAGAGCCCAATCAGGTGAATGAAACGACCAATATTCCGCTGGGGCTGAATCCGCTTCGTTATGGCGGAGATTTCACCTTTATGTTCAATCCGGCTTTGGGACGTATGCGTACCGGAGGACAATTCCGTCTGTACACCAGCCTGGGCATTGCCATAGATTCATACGTACCTCCGCACAGAGATCCGGCTAATCCTAAAACGGCTAATAACGTAGGAAAAACTACAGGTTACGGACCGGAAGTGGGAACCGGTTTTATCATTAATACTGATGCCGTTACTTTCTATACTTATGCTTCCAAAGCATACGGTGGAATTGCCAAATGCCCGGGTTATGAATACAACGCCGAAGCCATTCATGCCGGACTTCGCTTTGGAGATAAGCTACATTTGCGCTATGATCTGGGTAAAGCCAGCTGGGCTCCGGAAGACTACAAGCAGACTTCTTATAACCGCTTTACGGTCGGTTTGAAAATCGATGCATTGTATCGGTAATTGAGGAGAAGTACATATTGCTCAGCTTGTGGCTTGTGGGAAGAATATTACCCACAAGCCACAGTTTTTTCAGAGTAACCCTCCTTCAAAAAAAGGAAGATCTGGTTCGCATTTCACTGTTTACCGGCTCATATTAACGATTGTTTAACCAATTAGTATGGCCGGAATGCGTTTACTTTGTGGATCAAAATATCAACACAATGATTAAACGCTTGACAATGGTAATGCTGGCC
>JAGQXH010000784.1 GCA_020436695.1 Lewinella sp.
CTCCCCAAAATAGAACCCAATGACAAAACGCAAAGTACTGTCCCGCTGGGAGATCATTATGCTGGTGATCGTCGCGATCATACTGCTGACTGCATTGTTACAAAACTTCGGTATTCATGTGATCAATACCACGGAAGACACGGAAATGATCCATCATACAAAGTAACTATACCTTATTGAAATGGGCTATTGCTCCTTGTATCATATATAGATATAACCGTGATCGAATTTTTGCCAAGCTCGTAGACTAAGGCAATATGGCGCGTCACCACGCATCGCCTAAATTTTGGGAAGCGTTTCGATGGTGGGCATAAGTATTTGAATTTACGCAAATTATCTATCAGGGCATCCATTTTTTCATCTAATATCAAGGCTTCATCCAAAGAGCGATTAGAGATTTCTTCAAGCATAAACAGGTAGTCATCTTGGGCTGTTTGTGTAAACTCAACTTTTATCATTGTTCCGCATCACCTATTTACTTAATATCTTCATTGCTTTGCCTTTTACTTCGTCGTATGGAGAGAGCTTTTTCATTTCTAGATCTTTCATACCTATATCTATCTTTTGTTTTTCTTCATCAGATAAATTTTCCCACCAGTCCCCTCCCTCAACCAAGGCTTTAAAAAGGGCAGTCACTTGCTCTAAAATGACTGGATCATCTGTTTCCACAACAAGTTTATGAAGGTAATTTTTTAATTCTAATGTACTCATATCATTCTCTTTTAGCCCTATAAAAGTACAATTTTTGAGTCAAAAAATCAGGAGGTCAGGAATAGTATCCAAACCTCCCAAATATTTCACATTACACCATTATATTTTTTGAGTCAATAGTCATCAGTCGATAGTCTGCAGTCAGCAGGAATTGACTACTGACTTACGACTGTCGAATACTTCTTAAGGCAATAGCAACGTAATCGACTTATGATAAGTCTGCCGGTGCAGATGCCGATAACCGTCAATCACCCGGTCCCAGGCCGTCAGGCGGAAAGTGTGTGCACAGCGTCGTGATACGGCCGTCCACGGTGGGGTCGGTACACTCGTACCCGCAGCAGGACCGGCCCAGATCAATCCGGTAGCCGGGTCATAGGCTCCGTCATCTACCGGAGCCGAAGCGTTGTCTCCCCATAATGCTACCATATTCCAGCTCTTTAAGTGACCTTCCATATCGCGCACCGTGATCTCAAATTGAAACTGATCGGTTTCCTCCGTCACAATACCGCAGGTACCCACCGGCACCAGACCGAGCGTATGGTGATGATGCAGTATGCGATCGATGCTCACTATCGGCCAGCTGTTATCGATCATCACCTGCAACGCGTGTGTACTCATCGGTGTGCCGCTCGCTAAGCTGGTGGTGTAAAGTTCCAGGGAAATGGTATGCAAACCATTCGGCAATCCGGAAGTATTCAGGTTATAACCATGGAAGGGAGTATACCAAAGCTCGGTGCCCGGCCGGGTCCGAAAGAAACCGCTGCCTACCGGATTGCGTACCTCGGAGACAAAACGCCCCAGGCCCGAACGCCAGACCAGCGTATTGAAAGGAGTATCCTGGACCACGCCATCCACTTTGACCCTATAAAAGCGGGCGCCACCGGTATACATCTTATCGTGATTGATCATTAACTGTAGGGTGCCGCCAAAAGGCGCATTTTTCACCTGAAAGTGATAGCCCGAGAGGTCGGTTGTATCCGCATAGCCGCCTGTGATATGATCAGCCGGCACAAAACCGATGCCCATAAATATCGGACCGGAAGGCAGAAATACCGATGTAGACAGATCCAGGCTGCTGATCTCATCATTACTACAGACCACCAGGCGATATGGATTAACCACCGCTACACTGGAAGGACGGGAAGGAAGTCCGGTAGCAATAACGCGTACATCCGGAGTGGCCGTGGTAATATCCACCATCTTAACGGTATTCGCAGGATCGCGTTCCGGAAAAAGGATTCCACTTTCCCCCGCATCACTCCAGGTAAGAAAGAAGGGATTCGTCAGGCCGGCAGCAACCGTAGTACGGGCTCCGCTCACCAGGTCCATCCGGAAAATAGTATCCGTTGCCTGTTCGGAAATATAGGCAAATTGCTGATCACCCGTCACCAGCAGGCCGATGGTTTCGGCCAGGCCGGCGGCAATCACCGTCTGAGTACCGGTAGCCAGGTCGATACGCAACAATCTGCCGGCAGTAGCATATTCCACCACGTAGGCGATGCCCATATCTTCCTTCAGATCGATCTGGTGCGGCGCTGTCATACCGGAACTGACCACAGTAGCGTGCACCCGATCGGCATTAGTGAGGTCCACCCGCAATAGATTGCCGCTGCGCTCGGTAACGTAAGCATGTTGCCCGTCATGGCTCAAAACAATGTCTTCAGGATGGGTGTAACCCGTTCCTAATACCTGATAAGGGTTGCTCAAACGGTAAGTACGGAAACGGATACGGATGTTATATCCATAGTCGATCACCTGCACTTTCGTAAAATTGCCCTCCGAAGTACGTACGGCAAACACCGCACCATCCGTCAGCAGATTATCCGCATTATTATTGGCGGAGATGGGATCGGAAGTGTAGTGATAAGCCGCCAGATCGGCAAAAGATATGGCATT
This sequence comes from Lewinella sp., assembly GCA_020436695.1. Taxonomy (GTDB): domain Bacteria; phylum Bacteroidota; class Bacteroidia; order Chitinophagales; family Saprospiraceae; genus Flavilitoribacter. The sequence continues at coordinate 2,608 of JAGQXH010000784.1, forward strand.
GTAATTCACGTGACCCAAATAGGCCAGTTGTGCACCGTTGCGGGCTACCATATTCCGGATAACGGATGTATTTTGTTCCCACCACACATCCCAACCGGTACCGCCGCCACCCGTAGTGCTGTGCACGCCGGTATCGAAGTTGAACAGGTAGGTACCTTTGAGAATGGTGGAATTACTGGACGCAACAATGGTTGCGTTTTGCGGTAAGAGATCCAGACGGGAGATCTTGCCGTCATATTCCACAAAATAAAGTCTTTGCTGCAAGGTGTCGATAGCACTGCCGATAGCACCACCCAGTCCACCCTGTAAAGAAACAGGACTGATCATTGGTATTTGGTTTTTGAGGTTTTAATACGGGGAATGGGATAAATCCCCCTTGGTTTGTCCATTAATCCCGGGAAAAAAATAATCGTTACTTATCGGATCATATGGCAAGCCGCGAAGTAGAATAAACAAACGTTATTGTATCTAAAACCTTTAACCCCTTACTGTGCCAATGTTGAAAACGAAACTGCCATACGCTATCTCGGTATGCTTACCCGACCTAAAACGAGGCGCGGCGGTCATGTGTGTGATTCTGCTGTGCAGTTCCTGCGCTACCCTGTTTAACCCACGTACTGAAAGGATTGATATTATCACCACTGAACCGGCCCGAATCGTGGTGTTTCAGGATACTTTTCACCAGATCGATCAGCGTGCCCGATTACAGGTACCGCGAAGCATGCAACCGCTGCGGGTGGAGGTGATCACAGACAGTGTTTCCAATGACTTTTTTATCGGATCGAAGAATTCTTTTGCCTATTGGATCAACATCTATTTTAATTACGGCCTGGGAATGCTGATCGATTCTGACAGTCCCAAACGATATTCCTATCCGAGCCTTGTGTACATCGACCCGCTCCAAGCCAATGGTCAATATCATCTAATCGATCCGGATGGGCACCTGAATCAATGGCATGCACGTTTATACCTTCCCTATCTGAATTTTTTCCATCTGCAACCGGATCGTGAACCGGATAGCAAGTCACTGGCCGGATTCTGGGGTATTGCCGCCGGGCTGGATTTTTACCATCAGCCCAACCAGTTTGCCGAGCTGATCCTCAGTGCTGAATCGGGTTTCTCTTTTCCCTTTCCTGCTCCGGTTGATTTCAGCGGAGAATATCAGGTAGCCGACTCCTGGCACATAAGTCTCAGTAATTTGCATCAGTCGGGTCGCTTTTCTCTGGGTTACGGCCTGAGTTATTCCCGGAATACCTGGCGATTTATGTTTTCCGATCGCTTTGATCCGCCCCCCCCACCAGAGAACCGGCCGTGATCACTGCCGATGTCTTGGGGTTGAACCTCCCGGTGTACTATCAAACCGGCCGGCATTTTTAT
>JAGQXH010000785.1 GCA_020436695.1 Lewinella sp.
TGATCGAAAAAGCCAGAGAGCTCTTCGATCAGGATCAGCTGATCAACCCGGCTCTGGTGCTGAACGGTGTTAAGAAAGGAGAAGTATATGGGTATAAAGTAAGTTAAATTGATAGCAAGCATGGGTACGGATCGAAAAGCTCCGTACCTCCCCAATTAGTATAGAGAGCGTTTATCTACCTGCCCCGAAAAAAGGGACAGGTCAAAAGTCCTGATCTACCCCCCTGCTGTTGGCCCTGTCAGCAGGATCAGTTTTCGTGTCCTCCCCTTTACCATCAAAATTGAGAGAGCCTTAGCCATATTGCTCAAGGAACTGAGCAATGCCTTGATATGCCATTTGCCGGCCATAGGCAAACTTTCATATATTTTTCAGACGACACCCAATTATTTACAAACCCTACCCCCATTTAGGACAACAAATATCATCTTATGAACGCACAAAACACGGTATCTCCTTTTGTGGTCAATCAGCAAAAGGGAACAGTAAGAAAAGGACAGCCAAAGGGGATCGCTAGAGGACTGAAGCACACTGACCAGTACTTTACCTGGGTAATGTTACTGGATCTGATGCTGTTGAACGCATGTTTACTTGGGGGATTGAGCTACAAAATGCCAATGGAAACCCTGATGGGGCAACATCCCTGGGAGTTATTGTTTTTCATCCTGGCGTCCAATGCGACGGCCGGTATTACGGTAGGATTGAATAACATTTTTCAGGCTTTTGAAGGATTGCGTATCAACCTTAAATTTAAAGACCTTTTGATCGGTACGATGGTATACCTGGGCATTATGAGCCTGGTGTATTACCAGTTTTTCTTCCCGGTTTTTGAAGTGCATTTTCTTCTTCCATCGCTGGGATTATTTTTGGTACTGACTACGGCTTTGCATTATCTGGCCAATCAGCTCAGCAAAAACCTGAACCCTTACTTTACGTATGCGGTGATCGGAGGAGAAGCTTCCAGCATTCATTATCTGGAGAAATGTGTAGAATCAGCCTACGGCAAGCGTACTTACTGTATTGGTCGTTTTGCCGATAACGATATTTCAGAAGTCGACACACTCGGCGATTACCGGGAAGTAAAGGACTTTCTGAAACAACAGCCCAATATTAATAAGTTGATGTATCTGGGCAGCAAATTGCCACAACAGGAAGTGCAGGACATTGCCCGGGCCTGTCGTGACCAGTTTGTCGATTTTGAAGTCATTCCGCAGGCTTCGCCTATTTTTAGTTCGGGAATGGCAGTTACTGAACTTGCAGGGGTGCCGGTACTGCAGCGTAGAAGAGAACCGCTGAATCAAATACAGAACCGACTGTTGAAAAGAATTTTCGACATTATGTTTTCCTCCCTTGTGATCGTTCTGGTCTTTCCCTGGCTGTTGCCGATCATAGCACTGGCCATCAGGCTGGAATCCCGCGGCCCCATATTTTTCTCACAGAAGAGAACCGGATATCGCAATCGTGCCTTCAACTGCCTGAAATTCCGCTCTATGCGGGTGAATGGTGACAGTGATAACAAGCAGGCCGTTCGGAATGACAGCCGGATCACCCGGGTAGGATCTTTCCTGAGAAAGACCAGTCTGGATGAATTTCCGCAATTCCTTAACGTCTTTATGGGAGACATGTCGGTAGTAGGCCCCCGGCCGCATATGTTGAAACACACTGAAGAATACGCTGAATTGATCGATTCCTTCATGTTCCGTCATGCCGTAAAACCGGGTGTTACCGGCTGGGCGCAGATAAACGGGTGGAGAGGTCCCACTCCGGAAGTATATCAGATGGAAAAGCGAGTGGAATACGATGTAGATTATATTGAAAACTGGAATTTTTGGCTTGATATGAAATGTGTTTTCTTCACCGTCTGGAACATCTTCAGAGGAGAAAAGAATGCCTTTTAATTCATGCCGATTTGAATAGCAATATCCATAGCTGATGATTAATTTTTATTGAAACCAATCTATTCAAATGATTTGACAGATTTACATAAGATAGAGCCCATGAAAAAAGTATTAATGGTATTTCGTCCCTTGAATGAAACTTTGGAATATGTTCGAGAAAATGGAGATGAACAGTATGCTCCTCATCACTGGTGGTGTTATGATCAACTGATCAAAAAAGGTTATCAGGTAGATTTTATCGAGCCGACCGAAGAGCACAGTTTTTGGAACAAATTGGGAAAAAAACTGGACATACTGTATCTGGAGCAGCAACTGAAGGCACTGAAGCGTGCCAAAAATTATGATGTGGTATACGCTCCGTTTCTGGAGCATGTTTTCCTGTTGGCCCTGATGCGCTTTTTAGGATTGTTTCGCACTCCTTTGGTTGCCATTGCCCAGCATGAATATGGCGTCAACAAGAAAAACTATTTCAAAAGACTGAAGCAGTGGTGGTTGCGTCTGGTCAACTTCAAAGGGACGGATAATATTATTCACTACATCGAAGCAGTAGCAGACGAGTGTGATAAATACAAAATAAAGGGGCATGTGAGTAGTGCCTATTCCTGGGGCATAGATTACCATTTTTATGACGATTATAAAAATGCGCAACTGGAAGTACCTCGCAATGACTATATTTTTTCCACGGGTGGCAGTAAAAGAGATTTTCCTACTCTGGTCAAAGCCTTTAACGAGCTCGATTTTAAACTTAAGATCACGACGATCGGTCATTTTGATGACTGCCCGAACTGTGTGATCACACCCAATATCGAGATCGACAACTCCCTGCCGTTCGGCATGAGTTCGCCGGGGCTGATCCGGAAAGATTATTATCATGCATTGGCCGTAGGCGTACCCCTGCAGCGCAGTGAGGCTTTTGCTACCTACGGGATCACGGTTGTGATGGAAGCAATGGCAATGGGAAAACCCGTGATCACCACCCTGACGGAAGCATATCCGTTCAATGTGGAGAAAGAGAAGATCGGCCTGCTGGTAGACTATGGAGACGTGGAAGGATGGCGCCAGGCCGTACAATATCTGATCGATCACCCGGAGGAAGCCCGGGAGATGGGTATGCGCGGTAAACACCTGATCAGGACCAAATATAACTACGATATTTTTTCCGAAGAGGTGATCGCTCAGATCGCCGGCTTTTTTCCCAGAACCACCACCGTTAAACCGGGAGGTTTTGGGCTGGGGGCCGAAAACAAGAAAAAGGAAGTTCATACCTATTCACTTTGACGGTTCCGGTTTAAGTATATCTCTATCCAATGAATTATAGTCAATCCTCTTTTCTGTCCCGGCTGACCAAACTAGTTAATAAGGGGCAGGAGCGGAGTGTAAAAGCGAAAAAGAATATCATCAGCGGCGTTTTCATTAAGGGCGGCAGTATTGTCGTGAGCTTATTGATGGTGCCGCTGACGATCGGTTATGTGGATACGACCGGCTACGGGATCTGGCTGACGATAAGCTCTATTATTGCCTGGTTCAATTTTTTTGATGTGGGTCTCACCCAGGGATTGCGCAATAAATTTGCGGAGGCTCTGGCTCTGGAGCAATATGACCTGGCGCAAACCTATGTAAGTACGACCTATGCCTTACTGACGCTGATCTTTTCCGGGGTATGGCTGCTACTGCTGATCGCCAATCAGTTTATCGACTGGGCGACGATCGTCAATGCACCGGCCGGGATGCGGGATGAGATCAATCTGCTGGCTTTTATCGTTTTTACCTATTTCTGTTTGCGCTTCGTGCTGAGAGTGATCACCACCATACTGATTGCGGATCAACAGCCGTCCAGATCTTCGCTGATCGATCTTATGGGGCAGATCATCTCGCTGGCATTCGTCGTCATCCTGGTCAATACTACCCATGGATCGCTGGTTTATCTGGGCATAGCCTTATGCCTGTCTCCTATTCTGGTCCTGGTAGCTACAAGTATCTTCTTTTTCCGAAAGGGATATGCCCGTTACCGGCCGAACCTGTCAAAAGTAGACTTTTCCAAAGCCGGGGAATTATTCAATCTGGGGATAAAGTTCTTTGTCATT
>JAGQXH010000786.1 GCA_020436695.1 Lewinella sp.
GTAGCACAAAAAGGCCCCATCAGAGTTGCTACGTTTAATTTGCTCACATACTTAGTATCCTAACATCACAATATTAATGACCTCGTGGTGCACTATTAGGAAGATCTGTGATACCCTGAACCGCATCACAGCATTACAAAATCGCAGCATCATAACATCAATAATATGGTAGCCTATTTACTCCAAGTAAGCTTATGTTGGTTGATCTTCTACCTGCTTTACTATGTCTGGTTGAGTAAGGAGACTTTTTTCAATATGAACCGGTGGTATCTGTTGAGCACGCTGGTATTGGGTCTGCTCATTCCGCTGTTGCCTTCCCCTTTTTCCACAACGGTACAGGAAAATGACTGGGTGACGGTCTATGTGGCGGGTTTTAATCAGGGACTGGAAATGCTGGAAGTGACGGTGACCGCGCCGGCCGTAGTGGAGAATTCCTTCGACTGGTATGCGCTGTTAAAGTTCATCTACTGGGGTGGCGTCGCTTTTACCGGCTTTCGTTTCCTGAGTGGCCTATGGCGCATCGGCAGCATGTACTGGAAAGCCGAGCATATTCGGATCGGAGACTTCCGGGTAGCGCTGACCAATGAGGCCCATCTTCCCTTTTCCTTTTTCCGGGTGATCTTCAAAAGTAAATTAGGCAGTTTCAATGCGTTCGAAGAAGAAAAAATAACCGATCACGAGCTGGCCCACGTACGGGGCTGGCATACGATAGATGTGCTGTTGGTGGAGCTGGCCGGCATCTTTCTCTGGTGCAGCCCGCCGATCTACCTCTACCGCCGGTCTTTGCGGATGGTACACGAATATATCGCCGATTCGGCCGCCATTCGCACAGGACAGAAAAAACAATATGGCCATTTACTCATCAGGCAATCGCAGTCCGGACTACAGCTTGCCTTGGCGAACCACTTTATTCAATCACAACTCAAAAAAAGAATCATTATGATGACCAAAACCCGCTCCCGACGCCAGGCTTTTCTGAAATACCTGCCGGTGATCCCTATTTTGGTAGTGGCCCTGGTAGTATTTTCTAACTGGGAGGCTGTAGCCAGTGATCCGATAGATTTCCTGAATAGCGATCCGATAGCGGCTGTAGAAGCGACCGACTTGCAGACCACATCATCAGATTTTGACCCCAAGGAATTAATGAAGGAGATGAGGGCTCTATTGGCTAAAACTAAAAATTTAGAGGCTAATGAAGCCAATAACAAATTGGAGCTTGCTCTTCTGTCGAAGTTCGCTTTGTTGCACGAAAAATGGAGTAATAAGTATCCTGAGCATCAGAAAGAGATTCAGGCTGTAGCCCAGAAGGTAGCTGAGGAAAATATGGTCTTCCTAAAGTTTGGAGAAGGAAAGATCCAGGATATCTATGATAGATTTGGCGCTTTGAAGTACAGCCGGAAGCAGGGGCAAATGTCTCCGTCTCCGGAGAAGAGCGACGTAATCAAATTGAAACCTGAAGGTTCACCCTACGTGTTGATCAACGAGGAGCCCGCTCCGGCCGATTGGAAAAGCCAACTCGATCCGGAGAGCATTGAATCCGTAGACGTGCTAAAGGGCGAAGCTGCCTTGAATCTTTATGGCGAAAAGGCCAAGGATGGAGCCATTCGCATTTATACAAAAGATTATGTGTTGAGCGGCAGTAAAAAAGAACTTCCGCGATTCCCCGGCTGCGAAGAACTGACAGACGGCGAAGAACGCGCCAAATGTGCTCAGAGAAACCTGCTGGAATACGTGATGGCCAACATCAGATATCCGGAAGACTACAAAAAATACAACGTTCAGGGTACCGTGGTAGCCAGCTATGTGGTGGACAAAGAAGGCCAGATCAAGGATGTTAGGATATTGCGGAGTATCGGGGCCGGCTTTGACCGGGAAGTAGAGCGGGTATTGACCGGTATGCCTACTCAGATACCGGGGCGTGTCGACGGACAGCCGGCAGAGATCGAAATGAAGTTGCCCATAAAATTCAAAGCTACTCAGGAAGATGTGGCTGAAAATCCCGGTCTACCAACGCCTCAGGTGATCATTTCAAAGATACAGGCTGGGGAAAGCAGCCCACTTTATGTATTGGACGGAGAAGTAGTGACAGAAAAAGCAGTTCAGGCACTCAATCCGGAGGACATCGAAAAGATCGATGTACTCAAAGATAAACAGGCGGTTACTGAATATGGTAATAATGCGGTCGATGGAGTAGTGCGTATTTTCACCAAAGGCCGGCAGTATGATGTAGCGCCTGTATTTAAAAGTTGTACGGAAGTAGAGAAAACAGCACAGGATGCCTGCTCCAAGCGTAGTTTTCTGGAAAGCATTTATAAGAACATTCGTTATCCGGCATCTGCCCGCCAAGCAGGGGTTCAGGGTATGGTAGTGGTGAAATATACCATCGGAAAGGACGGTAAATTAGAGGATACCTACGTGGTCCGGGGTATCGATGAAGCAGTAGACAAAGAGGTACTTCGCGTGATCCGGGAGTTGCCTGATTGGAAGCCGGCGCAGAAGGACGGTCAGCCGGTAGCTGTAGATATGGTGTTACCGGTTCAATTCAGGCTCGAAGGTGCCGACGGTACTTCCCGGGTGAAAGACGCTGCGTCCAAACAGCCGGAAGCACGTGAAGTGAAAGGCAAATTGGTGGATGAAGTCGTGGTAGTGGGCTATGGCAATAGTACCCCGGCGAAAGAAAAAGAGATATTTAAGTTAGTAGAAGAAATGCCGCGCTTCCCCGGCTGCGAAGATGCCGGCCTGGGCGAAAAGGAAAGAAAAGCCTGTGCTGACAAAAGTCTGGTGGAGTACGTTTATAAGCAGATCAACTATCCGGCCGTAGCTCGTAAGAACGGTGTGGAAGGGATGGTTGTGGTAGGCTTTGTAGTAAACACTGATGGTACTATTTCCAATGCCAAGGTCCTGCGCGATATCGGAGCCGGTTGCGGCGATGAAGCCCTGAGAGTCGTAAACTCTATGAACAAAAACGGTATTCGCTGGATACCAGGAAACCATGAGGGTAAAACGGTGCCGGTACAATTCAACCTTCCGGTACGCTTTAAACTCGGTTCTGGAGAAGCCAAAACTCCTGACCTGGAAGAACGGGTAGTCACCGGTTATGGCAAGGAAGGCCAACCCAAAGAGATATTCAAGGTGGTAGAGGAAATGCCGCGTTTTCCCGGCTGCGAAGGTGCCGGCCTGGGGGCGGATGAGAAAAAAGCCTGTGCTGACAAAAATATGTTGGAATACCTGTATCAGCAGTTGCAGTATCCGGAAATAGCTCGTAAGAACGACGTAGAAGGTATGGTAGTAGTAGGCTTTGTCATAAACACTGATGGAACTGTATCTGATGCTAAAGTCCTACGTGATATTGGGGCCAACTGTGGCGATGAAGCCCTGAGAGTTATCAATACTATGAATGAAAAAGGTATTCGTTGGGTGCCGGGTCGGCAGGGAGGCAAAGCAGTAGCCGTACAGTTTAATCTTCCGGTGCGCTTTAAACTGGGAGATGAAGGGCTGAAAAAAGAGCCGACCACTATTCGTGTTGATGGTCCAAATACCACTCCGGCATTAAATAATCTCGAGCTGCACAATTTCAAAGCGGCACCCAATCCCACCAAGGGGCAGATCAATCTGCGTTTCCAGGCCGAGCCCGCTCCGGTCAATATCCGCATCATGAGTGCCAACGGGCAGGTGATCTATCAGCAGCAGTTACCTCAGTTCAATGGCAGCTTCGATGAACAGATCGATCTGAGCGATGCACCAAAAGGAACGCTGTATCTCAGCATTCAACAGGGCGAAAAGCTGCATAGTTCAACTATTGTATTGCAATAGCGCCTCTGAAAGATATTTAAAGGTAGGAGCTTCTTTACTGTGGCTATAGGCTCCTGGTATCTTATCCCGGCTGCTAAAAACTTCCTGCCTTGTATTACCCGACTGTATTTGAAAGCCCGGCTGCTGCATCTTTCAGCACCGGGCTTCTCATTTCGGATAACT
>JAGQXH010000787.1 GCA_020436695.1 Lewinella sp.
ATAGCCTGCTGATTGGAGCAGACATATTTACGGAAGAACGACCCGCCGGTACGGTGATTTTTCCGGGGGCCGCCGCTAATGGTTGTGATAGTATCCTCAAGGTGTCGCTTAGTTTTCTGGAACCAGTGGAGTCTTTGATCAGTGAGACGCTGTGCTGGGAAGAAAATTTATCGATTGGAAATGAGATCTTCGATCGAGATCGCCCTTCAGGTACTGTCCGGTTAAGTACTGCCACCGGATGTGATTCTATTGTCAGAGTAGATCTCAGTTTTTTGCCGGAGCAAACTGCTGATCTATTCGGTGATACCGCTCTTTGCCGCTCGGAAGACTCCCTGCAACTGCGCCTCGTCGTGTCGGGCCAATTGGATTATTCCTTTGTCATTCACAATGCTTCCGGAGAGGTGATCAATAGTTTTGGAGAAGGGGAAACCCTCATTCCTGTATTACCAATCCAATCAACAACCTATGTATTGAAAGAGGTTGATTCCGGCAATAACTGTCCTATAGTAATAAACAAGGACAGTGTTACAATCACTGCGAGTGATCCACAGCTAACTTTGTTGCCTGCGACGGATTACCATGGTTTCCCGATTAGTTGCCCAGGGGCACAGGATGGTATCATTCAAGCGGAAGTTCGACGGGCAATCTCTCCTATTTCTTACCAGTGGAGTAATGGAGAAACAACTCCGGGCATACAGAACCTCGCAGCAGATAAGTACTATCTCACTATTTCCGATCAACTAGGCTGTTTGGCCGAAGATAGCCTCACGCTTACAGCACCTCTTCCGCTTTTAGTTTCTGCCCAGGGGCAAGCCCCCGGTTGCCAGGGTAATTCTTCCGGACAGATCATCATTAACGATATCGATGGGGGAACGGGAGTTTACAGTTATCAATTACAGGGAAATCCATTTCTTCCGATCAACGGTTTTCCTTTTGCGATCGGGCCAGTGGACAATTCAGGCATCTATTCGCTGCTGGTACAGGATGAAAATGGTTGTCAGTGGAGCGATACAGTGAGAGTACCCCCGGGACAAATACTAAGCCTGGACCTGGGGCCTGCTCGGCAAATGGAATGGGGAGATAGCCTTCAGCTTGTTCCGAAGTTAAATTTCACACCCCGCTCCTGGATCTGGACGATAAGCAACGGTCAGATAGATACGCTGGTCCTGGCTCCGATTATCCGACCATTGGAAACTACTATTTACACCCTTACGGCCACCGACGAGAACGGCTGCATGGTATCCTCCAGTGTGCAAGTATTTGTCAGCACGGAAGTAGACCTGTTTATTCCCAATGCCTTTTCCCCGGACGGTAACGGCATCAACGACCGACTTGCTATTTTTGCCGGCCCGGAAGTAGCAACTATTGATCGATTTGAAGTTTACGATCGATGGGGTAATCAACTGTTTTTCCAAAAGGATCTTTTGCCAAACGCTAAAGATATTGGCTGGGACGGTACCTCAAGGGGGCAACCGGTGAATACAGGGATGTACGTTTACCTGGCGGAAATCACATTGATCAATGGACAAAAAAACATAATAAGCGGGGAGGTCTATTTGATCCGATAACGGAGCTGCCTTACTTTATTGGTTGCCACTCCTTCCCCGTCTCCTCTTTAAACTCAGCATAATTACTTTTCCGATATTCCAGGCGCTGATGTTCATTGGTAAGGGTGAAGCCGTTGCTTTCATCGAAGCTTAATTTACCGATCGGCGTCGGCCGGGATTCCGGATCGTTCTGCAGCCAAACGATGAGCGTTTCGTTATCTTCGATCCGGTATTGGAAGGGGAAAATGTAATTCACATCTTTATACCAATACAGCAATATGGAGTCGTTGATCTGTACGTACATATCATTGGTCTCACCGTTATTTTGGACCTGATGGACTTTCCAGAAACCCTGGATGTGGGTGTGGAAGTCGGTATTGGAGCAAGCTGTCCAAAGCAAACAAAAAACAATAGCCGGCAAAGTAATAAAACGCCACATAGAGCTGTCATTTGATTGCTGCAAAGGTAAAATGTTGTCTTTGATTCTAAAAAGATCCGTTGGAGGATAGCCTCCTTCAAACCCAAAAAATTAAATATATTTATGCCAAATCAACCCCTGTATGACCAAAATCGCCATACAACGACTCATTGCCGGCAACAAGACCCAAAAGGCTCTCGATGCACTCAAACAAGCTATCGGGACGGATACAGCCCTGATGAATCAACTTGTGCTCATCGAAAGTCAGTTGACAGCCTTAAAGGAAGCGGAGCGGGTCAATACGGAAGAGCCCGTTCAATTGACCAGAAGCAAAAATAAGATCCACAAAGCGCTACTTGAATTACTGGATGACCTTTTTTCCGATACCTCCAAATCCACTACCATCTTACTAACGCCACTACCGGTGCTGGAAGACAAACTGATCGGCAGGGAAGAGGAACTAATGACTTTACATAAAACCCTCCACGATTCACAGCGCGTGGTGCTTATGAACGGCATGGGCGGCATCGGTAAAACGACCACGGCCATTGCCTACGCCAACCGTTATAAAGAGGAATACCGCTACATCATCTGGATAGAGCAGTTGGATGATCTAACCACAGATCTCAGCACCAATACCAAACTGCTGACCAATCTCGGACTACAGGCATCGGAAAATGCGGAAGCTACTGCGATTCAGATACTAGAAACGATCAACCAACTACCCGGAAAATCATTACTGATCATCGACAATGCCACCGAGGAAGTGAGCCGCTTCAAAAAGGAACTACCCCGGACTCCGCACTGGCAGGTACTGATCACTTCCCGGCAGGAATTATCCTTCGCTACACTGTTACCTCTGGATTTTCTTTCACCAAGCAAGGCTTTGGAATTATTCTTCAGTCACTACGATCGGGATCGAAACGAACAATTGGCCCAAAAGATCATCCGCACCGTGGATTACCACACCCTGACTATTGAGATACTGGCCAAAACGGCTCAACGCAGACGGCTCAAACTGCAAGTATTGATCAACTTATTGGAAGAGCGGGGGATCGCCATTGGCCGGAAAGTGGATTTTTCGGTAGGTCATAGCCGGGAAGAAAAGATCGCCCAGCTTTTTCCCTACCTGAAAGCTGTTTTTGGGATCGATGCATCCATGAGTGAGAAGGAGATCTGGTTGTTGAAGCAGTATGTGGCCTTGCCGTCTCTATTTATCCGGCTTGACTTTTTGGCAGAACTGCTACAAATTGATGACGAAGAAGATGAAACAGAATACGACGACCTTACTGCTACCTTGGATAACCTGAAGGAAAAAGGATGGCTGATCTACGATGAGGAGCAGGATGCGTTTAAGATCCATCGGATTGTGCAAGAGGTGATGTTGGATCATTTACAACCCAATTATGATGATCTTAAAACACTTGTGGAAGGAATAAGCGAAAAACTAGCTATTGATGATAGTAAAGATAATCCGGTTAATAAATTTCCCTTTTTGACTTTTGGCGAAAGAATCGATCAGTTGATAGCAAAAGACACTGCTGAAGCGGAATATGCTAATTTCTTGAATGCATTGGGATATGTCCACAAGCACTATGGAAACTATCCCAGGAGCATGAATTTAAGGGAAAGATCATTAGCTATTTACACTATACTATCCGGAGAGGAATCAAATGTAGCGAGATTACAATCGAATTTAGCCCTGATCTATAAGGATCTTGGTCGATATGAACCAGCAGCAGAATTAATGGAAAAAGCCCTAGATTCGGCTCTAAGCAATTTTGGAGAAATGCATCCTGAGATCTCCAATAGACAATCGAATTTAGCAATGATCTACCGAGATTTGAGACGTTACGAATCAGCAGCGGAATTAATGGGAAAAGCCCTGGATTCGGATCTGGTCAATTTCGGAGAAACGCATCCTTTTACCGCCATCAGACAGTCGAATTTAGCAATGATCTACCGAGATTTGAGACGTTACGAATCAGCAGCGGAATTAAT
>JAGQXH010000788.1 GCA_020436695.1 Lewinella sp.
GACCGAAATTGGTCGGTGCCGGTGGCGCGGTTGGTGCCTGAGGCACACCCTTGGCCAGCTCGGCCAGCAGCACCTCGACTGCCTTTTCGATACTCGGATCCTTCCCGGCCGCGAGCAGGTGCGGCGCATCCACCACCTCGATATCCGGCGACACCCCCTCGTTCTCCACTGCCCATTGGCCGTCATTGGCGAGGAAACGGAAGGTCGAGGCAAGCAGTTGGCCGCCGTCAGCCAGGCTGGGGTTGCCGGAAATACCGATCAATCCACCCCAGGTACGGTCGCCGATGAGTGGGCCAAGGCCGGCTTTTTTGAAGTAATCGGGAAAGGCATCACCGCCCGATCCGGCCCAGCCGTTGATCAGCATGGCCATGGAGCCGAAGTGGCCTACAGGGGGCCATTGCCAGTTCTTGCCATCCCGGACCGACCAGTAGGCAAGTGGTTTGCGGTTGAGCAGTTCAATAAAGCGATCAGGGATCTGACCGCCGTTGTTGAAGCGCTCGTCCACGACCAGACCTTCTTTATCCCATTGGCCATAGAACTGACGTACCAGCTCATTCTGGCCGTCCACACCAGTGCTGGGCACGTAGATGTAGCCCAGTTTGCCGCCGGAGGCTTCCTCTACCCGTTTGCGGTTCTGTTCGATCCAGGCCAAATTGCGCAGGCGGGTTTCATCGCGCATAGTTTCCACAACTACCTGTTTAGTATCATCCCAGTTCGGGCTTTTACTTACGGTAAGCTCCACGGTTTCCCCGGCCAGTCCTTCGAAGGCAGCCCATGGATCAGTGTAGTCGGATAGAGCGATACCATTTACGGCCAGCACATAATCTCCTTCTTTCACCATGATGCCCGGCTCGTCGAGCGGGGAACGCACTTCATTATCCCATCCGGCTCCGCGTATGATCTTTTCAATTTTGTACTGCCCGTTATCCCGTCCCCAGTCTACACCCAAATAACCTACTGCTTTCTGCTCCGGTGACTCCTGATCACCGCCGCCACGATAGGTATGGGAAGCATTCAATTCAGCGATCAGCTCGCCGATCACGAAGTTGACATCCTCCCGGGTAATGGCGTACTGGAGCATATCACCGTACTGTTTACGCATGGCATTCCAATCGACACCGTGCATATTTTTATCATAAAAGAAATCGCGTTGGAACCGCCAGGCATCCGTGAAGATCTGCTCCCATTCAGCCTTGGGGTCAACGGTCATTTCCATTTTGTTCAGTGCTACAGTCTTGTCCAGTTTTTTATCGGCACCCAACTCGATCACCCCCACATTTTCACCCTGACGGATCATCAGCTTTTTGCCGTCGGCACTAAGTTGATAGCCGTTCACTTTCTTCATGATGGTTTTCTCTTCTTTTTCCTTCAGGTCAAAATACATCAGTGCATTGTCTTCCCCTTCCGTACCGGTATTGGGATAACGTTGAAAGATGATCTTGCCTTCAGCGGCAGAGAGATTGCCCATGTTCCCTGACTTGGGAGGCAGCACGATCAGCCGGCGTTCAAAATTATCAAAATCGATCTTTACTGTTTTAACTTCCTCTTTTTTATCAGCTTTGTCTTTTTCCTCCTCCTCTTTTTTATCTGCTTTATCCATGCTGATGGCAACCGTATCATTTTTGGCAGCCAGCGGAGAAGCCACATCATCCCGCAGGGTAACCACCGCCAGTTGGGTGGCATTCGGATAGGTCCAGGAATTGTCGAAATCGCCGTAAACGGGCCTGAAAGCCCGGTTGGTCATCAGATACAGATAATCACCCTTGCGGTCGAAAGTGGGATTGATATCTGAATAAAAGCCCGATGTGGCCTGGTTGAGCTTTCCATCTTTGACGTTATAGATCATCACCGCACCGTTATTGTTGCCCTGTGTCTTGCTATAGGTTAACCACTGACTGTCTGATGACCAACTGGGCTGCCAATTGCGTAGTCCACCTTCAAACAGACTGAGGTCCTGATCGATCTGTTTATTGGTCTTAGCCGTAATATCGAATACATTGATATGCATGGTCTGATCTACGTAAGCGACCATCTTACTGTCCGGCGACCAGAACAGATGATACCGGAATCCCGGGCCGAGTTGAGAAAGTTGTTCTTCCTTACCACCTTTGGTCAGATCGCGGATGGTTAGTTCATACTCCCCGCTTTTATCGCTCCAGTATGCGATGTAGCGACCGTTCGGTGACCAGGCCGGATAGCGTTCGGCTACTCCGGAAGACCGGGTAAGATTTTGGGTGAATCCTTCTTCCGCAGGTAGAGAAAAAACTTCGCCACGAGCCTCCACGATCAGTCGATTACCATCGGGTGCGAGGTCTGCACTCTGAATGTAATCTTCTACACTCTCTTTGCGTGGTTTCAGGGTAATGAGATCAGATACGACCTGGATGTCGACTTCACGGACTTCCTCGGTTTTCAGGTCTAACAGTTGCATTTTCCCTCCTGCCTCGAAAACGATCTCATTTGGTCCGTCGGAGGGGAAATGTACATCGTATTCGGTGTAGTTCGTCAGCTGTTTGCTGCTTTTACTGCGGGTATCATATACCCAAAGGTTAAAACGCTGGGCTGTTCCCTGATCCGAAAGAAAGTAGATCTTATCGCCTACCCACATCGGTAGCTCGTCGTTAGCTGCATTGTCGGTGATATTTTCTGATGCGAGGGTTTCCAGATCGAACAGCCAGACATCAGCCGCCATACCACCCCGGTAGCGTTTCCAGTTACGGAAGATACGCGAGCGGTCGGTAAAGGCGATCTTCTTTCCATCCGGCGACAGACTGCCGAATTCGCCATAAGCCATGGGGAGTTTTTCCGGAAGCCCTCCCGTAGCGGCCACTTTATAGAATTGGGAAAAACGTTGTTTACCACTTTCCATACTGGATACATACAGCAGGCTCTTGCCGTCCGGGTACCAGTCCAATAGCCGGTCGCCCATGCCGTGGTGCGTGACGCGTGTGGGCACGCCGCCCGTACTGGGCAGCACGTAGATGTCCATATTGCCGTCATAATTACCGGAGAAGGCGATCTGGCTGCCGTTCGGAGAAAAGCGGGGAAAGCCCTCCGTGCCTTTGGGTGAGCTGAGCCGGGTAGCGGTACCTCCGGTTTTCGGTACTACCCAGATATCACCCGCATAGGAAAACGTGATCTGCGTGGCAGATACGTCCGGATAGCGGAATAAACGGGCATTGATCTGTGCGGATAATGTGAAAGTAGTCAGCAGTACAACTGCCGGGAGCATTGTTTTAAATAGCCTCATTGGTTATACAGTTAGGTGAAAAGTTCTGTACAGAAACTCTGACAATGAACTTAAAAAGGAATGGAAAGTACGAAGAATTTCCTACTTCTTTTAATTAAGTACGGCCCTTCGGATGGTATTTCGATGATGGCGAGGATTGTATCGACTTATGGGTAGTGTTGGGGTGCTTAGGTGCTCAGGTATTGATGTGCTCAGGTGTTCGGGTGTTGACGTGAGCACATCAACACCCGAACACGTCAACACCTCCACACATTCTTCATCAATTTCCTGTAAGTCTTCTTATATTTCCCCAACAACACTAAAAACACCTTCAGCATGCAATTACAAGGATTAAAGATCGCCGTCCTGGGGCTGGGAAGGATTGGGCAGGTACATTCCAAAAGCCTTCAGCAACTTTACCCGGAGTTGGGACTGGTGGTACTTACTGCCAGTGATGCCGGTCGTGCTTTTGCTGCACGGAATGGCTTTCAGGAAGTGGTTGACACCAGTGCTTTTTCTGAGGTCTTAGCCGATGATGCCGTTAAAGCCGTGGTGATCTGTTCGCCCAGTGATACGCATGCACATTACATAAAGGCGTGCGCCGAAGCTGGTAAGGCCATTCTCTGTGAAAAACCGCTCGATCTCTCTTTGGCAGTCATCCGGGAGATCGAAGAAGTAGTTCAGCAGGCAAATGTGCCCTTGATGCTGGCGTTCAATAAGCGTTTCGAT
>JAGQXH010000789.1 GCA_020436695.1 Lewinella sp.
TACTCCGTCTCACCGATTTTTTTCTTAAAGAGGGAAAACCAGGGATCAAAAAACAAGTAGAATTTTTCTACCCGGGTCCCAAAAAAGCGCGCGGGCAGGAAATGCCCCATTTCGTGTAAAACTATAAGTATAGACAAACTCAGCATCAACTGACCTGCCATGATAACATAACCCATATTTTGTCTTTTAACTGGGCTCGTTGTACCGTGTTGGGTAAGATTGAGCGAGCCGTATTCAACATTCTGAATTCAACAACAAGCATAAGCGAACGATCCATGATCCCAACAATCGAAATCGTCCAAACTGTTCATAAGAACAGGCACGCCCGCCATGTTGTTGCATAGCAGCCGCCAAAGGTACTACGATTTAACCAATTTTTAAGCAAGCTCCGACGGTGAATGGCGTCCATCTGTCGATATTTGCGGTGAACGGTCCACTGTCTAAGGATGACGGTGAAAAGGTGAACGATAAGATCGGTAGCGTGATCCGCAGCTTATCATTTACCGGAAGCCGTTAACCATGGACCTTTCACCGCAAAAAAATTATCTTTGGGCATGCAGTTATTTTACGTACCTGATTCTGCCGCAGACATCATTGAATTACCTCCGGATGAGGCCCGCCATTGCGTGCAGGTGCTTCGCCGTCGTAAGGGTGATGTCATCCATTGGGTGGACGGTAAAGGTGGATGGTACTCCGGCACGATCGTGGACGCGGGTAAAAAAACGTGCCAGGTTATCGTCGACAGCGCCCGGCATGAATACGGGAAGCGTCCTTTCCGTTTGCATCTGGCCGTGGCGCCTACCAAGCAGATCGACCGGATGGAATGGTTACTGGAAAAAGCCGCCGAGATCGGTGTGGATGAGATCACTTTGTTACTTTGTGCCCATTCGGAGCGCAAACAGGTTCGGCTCGATCGCCTGGAAAAAATACTGGTATCGGCTATGAAGCAGTCGCTCAAGGCTTATCTTCCCCAACTCAACGATCTGACGCGTTTTCCTGATTTTATCCGGCAAAACAATTCCGCGCAGCAATCGTTCATAGCTTATGTGGACACCGATCAAACCCAACACCTCAAAGACCTTTGCCTGCCCGGCCGGGATGTCTGTTTACTGATCGGACCGGAAGGAGATTTCCACCCGGAAGAAGTAAGAACAGCGCTTGCTGCCGGCTGCCGGCAGGTGAGCCTGGGCCCGAGCCGGTTACGAACAGAAACGGCCGGGATGGTGGGATGTGCTATTATCAACCTCGTAAACCAATAAAGACGGATCTGCATGACAGGGAGCCAGATAACCCTCAGAAATGAATGTTTCGTTTGCTATTTACCCCTTGCTGCCGACCCTATACCGTTTATAAATTCGCAATAAAATAGTAAGTTGCGGCCAAATGAAAGAAGCATGAAAAAGATACATTTTTTCGTTATTCTACTCATCATTTCCGGCTTTGGATTTTCTCCGCCGCCGGAAGCCCCCACTTTGCAGATGGCATTGTTGAAATACAATGGCGGCGGCGACTGGTATGCCAACCCCACATCTTTGCCCAATCTTGCGCTTTTTTGTAATGATAAACTGGGCACCAATTTTGAGCGGGACAACGCTGTAGTGGAGGTAGGAAGCGCCGAGTTGTTCAATTACCCGTTCGTTCACATGACCGGTCATGGGAACGTCGTCTTCTCCGATGCCGATGCCGAGAATCTGCGCAATTATCTGATGGCCGGTGGCTTCCTGCACATCGATGACAATTACGGCATGAACCCTTTTATGCGTAAAGCCATGGCCAAAGTTTTCCCGGATCAGGAATTTCTGGAGCTACCCTTTGATCATCCGATCTATCATCAGAAATTCCAGTTCCCGAACGGCCTGCCCAAGATACACAGGCACGATGATCTGCCTCCCCAGGGCTTTGGCCTGTTCTACGAAGATCGCCTGGTGGTGTTTTTTTCTTTCGAATGCGACCTGGGAGACGGTTGGGAAGATCAGGATGTACATAAGGATTCGGAAGAAAAACGTCGGGAGGCCTTACAAATGGGCGCCAACATTGTACAATTTGCATTCGAACAATAGAGCACAACGAGCATGTCATATCACGGCATTATATTTGATCTGGACGGCACACTGGTAGACACCGAACCCATTCATCGGGATGCCTGGTTTAGCGTCCTGGCAGCATACGATCTGCATTTCGGCAACGACTGGTTTGAGCAGTGGATCGGACAGTCGGATCGCGTACTGGCCGAAGCGGTGGAAAAATTCTATAAGGTCCCGGTAAAAGCCGGCGACCTGCAAGTGCAGAAACGGACCATCTATCATCAGATGGCTGCTGAAAAAGCCCGGATGTTTCCCGGCGTGGAAGAGCAGCTACTGCTATTGAAGGATAAGTATCGAATGGGTATTGCCACCAACAGTTCCGATCAGGATGCTTCGGCTGTTTTTACCAGCACCAAACTCGATCAGCATTTCCAGACTGTCGTTACTGCCGATATGGTTGACCGGCTCAAACCGGCACCGGATCTGTATTTGCTGGCCAGTAAACGCATCGGCTTATTTACGGACGCCTGTATAGTGGTGGAAGACTCACCGGCCGGAGTTAAAGGAGCCAAAGCCGCCGGTATGTTCGTACTGGCAGTGACCAATTCCCATCCGGAAAAGAGTCTGCAGGCTGCCGACCGGATATTTCCGAATACCCAGGAAGCCATGCAGTTTATCGTCGGCATGGGTTAATACCCGAAGTACTGGTTGGAATGCCGTCAAAATGATGGATTATAATGGATACAGATAAGACACTGGCCATAATCCCGGCCCGGTACGCTTCTACCCGGTTTCCGGGCAAACCACTGGTAGAGATCCAGGGCCGGAGTATGATCAGAAGGGTGTACGAGCAGGCTATGAAAGCGGAACTCATTGATGAGGTGATCGTGGCGACGGATGATGAGCGCATCTTGCAGCACGTGCAGGACTTTGGTGGTCAGGCCCGGATGACGTCCGATCAACACCGCTCGGGAACTGACCGGTGTGCAGAAGTGGCCGCCGCTAATCCCGGTTTTGATCGTATCGTAAACATTCAGGGAGACGAACCCTTTATCGCACCCCGGCAGATCGATCAGGTGGTGCGCCCACTGATGGAACTTGAGCATGTGGCTATTTCTACGTTGGCCAAACGATTGACCGATCCTTCGGCGCTTTTCGATCCTAATGTGGTAAAAGTGGTATTTGATGCAACACAGAAGGCCCTGTATTTCAGCCGAAGTACCATTCCCTACCTGCGGGATGTCCCACGGGAAGAATGGCTGGCCAGTGCAGACTTTTACAAACACATCGGCATTTACGGTTTTCGTCGGGAGGTATTGTTGGCTATTGCCCAACTTAGCCCTGGCCTATTGGAACGAAATGAATCGCTGGAACAGCTGCGTTGGCTGGAAGCCGGCTATGCCATTCACGTTGGGATCACACAATGGGAGACCATCGGAATCGACCGTCCGGAGGATCTCAGCAAAGTGGAAAACGGATGAGCATAAGTAGTTTACCGAGATCGGAAAATTGGTTAAACGATCACTGTCAAAGTGACGGAGCAAAAATAAATGAACCAATTTTAGGTTTTTAATATTTCGCTAAGCCATTGACTAACAGGAAATGGTGTGCGAAATTTTCAAAACCTCTAGAAAAAATTGGTTCATTTATTTCCGTCAAACTACAAATAAGAGACGGAGAAAATAAATGATCAACAGTGGAGAATTATCAGAAAGATGCTATCCTGGAAGCTTTGTTCGCCGATGCAACCCTGGGCATAGTGGTAGTAGACGAAACGGGAAGTATTATCCTGTCGAACAATTTACTGGAGCAGCAGTTCGGCTATGAGAAAGAGGAGTTAGTAGGCAAGAAAATTGAAATACTGGTGCCTGAAGACAGTCACGGAAAACATACTCAGTACCGGGATGCTTATCTGAAACATCCCACAC
>JAGQXH010000078.1 GCA_020436695.1 Lewinella sp.
CAAAGAACGCCTGGTTGGAATCGCTCTCCGCAACCCATTCCATCAGCTCCCTCCTTTCCGATGAGGTAATCTCACCAGCCAGGTATTTAGCTGCCAGTTCTGTATATTTGGCATCTATCATTGTATTACGATCCCTTTTCCGTGTATATGATGTCGCTGCAAATTCTCCCCCCCTATTCCTTCACAAATTTTTTTTGGGTGTTACCACATTAAGTTAGTAGACACTGAGATGCAAGAGGTTTGACTGATCCAAAGCTCTGACATTTACTCATCCTAATATCCAAACATCCAATTATCCAAACGTCCAATTAGCCAAACGTCCCAATACCCCATTATCCAAACATCCAAACGTCCCAATACCCCATTATCCAAACATCCCATCCAATCCCGATGATCAACACCAGATTTAAATAATGCTGTAATTCTTCGCGCAGTACCCGCAGGGCCTTTCCCATCTGGTTTTCCACCGTTTTGATGGAAATATCCATTTTATCGGCAATTTCCTGATAGGTCAGTTCTTCGTAACGGCTCAACTGGAATACTGTCCGGCAACGGGGCGGCAATTTGTCA
Source organism: Lewinella sp. (assembly GCA_020436695.1). GTDB lineage: Bacteria > Bacteroidota > Bacteroidia > Chitinophagales > Saprospiraceae > Flavilitoribacter. The sequence goes on from JAGQXH010000078.1 coordinate 571, forward strand.
ATAGCTGCCCGGATCTGTCCTTCCAGTTCCGAGTGCAGCAATTGCTTTTCCACGTCAGGCGCCTTTCCGTCTATATCGGGCTGTTCGTCAATATCCTCTGTGTATAACCGGTTGCGCCGCAAATAGCCGAGGGCCTCATTGATGGCCATTCGTCTCAGGTAACCGTGGAGGGAAGAAGTGATCTGAAGGGTATGGCGTTTTTCCCAGAAGCGAACGAACACTTCCTGGGCAAGATCTTCAACCAGTGCATGATCCTGGATAAATCGTTTAATGGTAGTGCAAACTGGTAAGTAGGAGGTGTTGAACAATTCCTGCAGGGCGGATTGATCATCATTTCGCAAACGATCCAGAATCTGGTTGTGATCTTCGGTCGGCATAGGTGTGTATTGGCTGCACACTAGTGTCGCCTAATTTTATTCAGTGCAAAGTAGCGGTTCGTTACGACCCCAACTTTCCGGTGCAATGATAAAGATAATGCTTTAATCTTGTGGTTACTATCGACAGAAAGTTACAAATCAAAGATTTTTGAACCGTTCTGCGCCAGAATTTCTCATATTTGGGAAAACTTTTAGGTATGTCCTTAAACAAGATCGGCCTGGTGGCCGGCCCCTTGCTGCTCATCATTATTCTCTCCATTCCTCATCCTGAGATCTTCAAACCGGAAGCCTGGCGGGTCATAGCCATTGCGGCCATGATGATCTTCTGGTGGGTTACCGAAGCGGTCCCGCTTGCCGTTACGGCCATTCTGCCGATGGTGCTGTTACCTTTATTTGGCGTCAGCAATCCAACCGCTGCTGCGGCTCCGTTTTCCAGTCCCATCGTATATCTGTTCTTCGGCGGCTTTATGATCGCTCTGGCGATGGAAAAATGGGATCTGCACCGGCGTATTGCACTCAATATTGTACGCATTACGGGTACCAATGCAAACGGCATACTACTCGGTTTCATGATAGCCACTGCCTTTCTAAGTATGTGGATCAGCAATACGGCTACTACAGTAATGATGTTGCCGATCGCCGTATCGGTGATTGATCTGCTGACGAAAGGGAAGACTGAGTATAGCCAGCAAAACATTCAGCGCTTTGCCCTGAGCATGATGCTGCTCATTGCGTATGGGGCCAATATCGGCGGCACAACTACCATCATTGGAACACCTCCCAATGTTGTGTTTGCGGGTATTATGAAGACCAACCACAACATTGAGGTGAGTTTTGCCCAGTGGATCAAGCTTGGTGCGCCATTTGCACTCGCACTATTGGGAATCACTTACTGGCTCATTGTCAAAGTCTTGTACAAAAATACCTTAGGGGATTTCACCGGTGGGAAAGCCCTGATCAGAGATGAACTTAAAAGCCTGGGCAAGCCTTCCACCGGTGAAACCAGAACGCTCATCATCTTTGTAGCTACTGCACTTTTCTGGATATTTCGTACCCAGATCAATGCTTTGTTGCCGGAAGGTACGAGCATCAGCGACCCGGAGATCGCTATCTGGGCAACAATTGCCCTGTTTGTGGTTCCGGTCAATTTCACCAAAAATGAATTCCTGCTCTCCTGGAGGGATACGGAAAAACTGCCTTGGGGTATATTATTGCTGTTTGGCGGTGGTCTCAGTCTGGCCGGGGCCATGGAAAGTACCGGATTGATCAACCTGATCGCGGATCAGTTCTCCGGAATGAGTCAGGCCGGGTTCTGGATCGTACTGGGGCTGGCGGCCGTCTCTTTGTTCATGACAGAAGTGATGTCGAACGTTGCTTTGGTCACCATCCTGCTACCGGTAGTGGGAGGCATTGCTGTAGGGATCGGCATCAACCCCTTGTATGCCTGTATACCGGTCACTTTAGCTGCCAGTTGTGCTTTTATGCTACCAATGTCGACCCCACCGAATGCCATTGTATTTGCCAGTGGATATATCACTATTCCGCAAATGATGCGGGCGGGTATTGTATTGAATCTGATCACTATAGTATTAATTGCGCTGTTGAGTCAAACCATTATTCCCCTCATTTTTCCATAAATTTCCAAGCTTATGAATTCTCTGATGCAAAAACAGCTCTTCTCGATCGTCCTCTTTCTAACTGTAGTCAATAGCCTGTTGGTTTCCCAAAGTGACCAATTCATACGCGGCTACTATATTACCAATCAGCAAGATACCGTGTGGGGTTATATTGAAGACCGTCACCCTCAACTACAGACCAATTCCTTTTTGTTTAAGACAAGTATCGAAGATAAAACATCGAAATCATTCGATGCCAGTGAAGTAGAGCAATACTACTACGCTCCTAAGATCCACTATCGATCCCTGGCTATCCGCCAAAACGGCCGGGAAGAGACAAAATTCCTGCGGCAACTGGTTAGTGGTTACGCCGAGTTGTATCAATTGCAGGCAGCCGGTCCGTCCATCTATTTGTTGCAATTGGCTTCGGGAGAAAGTCTTCAATTGGAAAGAAAAGATTCTATCGTCAAGGATCATGTTAAGCTGGACCGCGAATATCTGGGCAAAATGAAATACCTGTTCCAGGATTGCGCACGCTTGCTGGAGGATAAGCGACGTGTTGATTTTACGCAAGGTATGCTGGCCCGCTACGTATATAATTACAACCGTTGCGCACATTCAGACCAACCAACGGAGATTTACACCGAAGGTCGGAAATTGCGTTTCGGGCTAGGTGCATACGCAGGGCTGAACAACAATCAGATCAAAAGCTTTAATGGCCTGTTTAGCTATGAAGCTAATGAGCCCGGCTGGACGGCAGGCCTATGGGTAGAGGCTTTCTTTTTCAGGCAGGTCTCACTCAGGACGGGAATACATTACAATACATATTCTAGTGAAACAGCGCGCGATTTTTCATTCGGAACGGATTATTTCACGCGAAAATTCACCAGTATAGAAATACCGCTTAATATAAAACTTCAATTTGGGAACCGAAAGATCAGTCCTTACATCTATGCCGGAATGAACCTCCCGATACGGATTGATTTGATGCAGCATTACCGGCGCTTTGAACTGGATACCTGGACCATTGATCGAAAGGAGAAATTACAATTATCCGGATACCTATTTAGATTTAACGGGGGGATCGGCACCAGTTTCCGATTCACAGACCATTTTCGGATATTTCTCAATTTGGATTATGATTATAAGGATATGAAGATTGGCTATACTTACCATATGCAACGTTTTGCGTTGACTACCGGAATACTTTTTTAAGCACCGATTTTAGTACCGTTAGTGCAGAACTGATGTTTTAATATCCAACCGCAAAGTTGATATACTTTCTGTACCTTTGTGCGCGTTTTAGGAACTATTCAAAAAACGAAAGCACCTTCATTGTTTGGTGCACATACTCTAATCAACCAAATATACTATGAAAGCAGTAGGGATTCTGGCAATATGCCTGTTGTTATCTATTCAATCTAATGCACAAGAAAATAATATGGATTCATTAAGCTACAGCCTGGGCGTTTTGATGGCTCAAAGTTTGCAAAAACAAGGTCTTTCCGAAATTGATGCGGCTTCCTTTACCAAGGGAGTGCAGGATTTGATCAACGGCGGTCAGTTGGATATCGATGTGAGTAAGGCCAATATGGTGGTACAAGAGTACATGCAGGCCCAGCAGGCAAAACAATATGAGGATGTGATCAAAGAAGGGAAAGAATTCCTGAGCAAGAACGGAGCAAGACCGGAGGTAACCGTTTTACCCAGTGGCCTGCAATATGAAATTCTACAAGAAGGCACCGGCCCTAAACCGGCTCCTTCAGACAAAGTAACGGTACACTACCACGGCACGCTGCTCGACGGTACGGTGTTCGACAGCAGCGTTAACCGGGGACAGCCTGCGACCTTCGGTGTTACGCAAGTGATCCAAGGTTGGGTGGAAGGCCTGCAGCTGATGCCACAAGGTTCTAAATGGCGACTGTATATTCCTTACAATCTGGCGTACGGAGAGCGCGGCGCCGGAGGTGCAATCGGGCCTTACTCAACGCTGATCTTTGATGTGGAACTACTGGAAATCAATTAAACCATAAAACAGATGGTCGTAAGTCATTGAGCACAAATGTTCTTTTTCACGCTCTATGACTTACGACTTAACATACTTCGTCCTCATTTCTAATTCCTACCTGGAGCCTCCCGCATTATTTCCATCCTTACCGTTCTTCATCAAATAATCCAATGCTAGGTTGGTATACAATTTCACCCCGGTCTTCATACCGCTGTCATCGATAAAGAAATCGGGGGTATGGTGCGGTGCAGCTTTGGCGGGGTCCTGCCCTTTAGGCATACCACCGACAAACAGGAACAGCCCCGGCACTTCTTCGGCAAAAAAGGAAAAATCTTCCGCGCCGGTAATGGCTTTGGCCAGAATAACATTTTCATCACCGGCAGTAGCCTTCACCGTGGGTAACATTGCTGCGGTCAGCTTCGGATCATTATAGGTCACCGGGTAACCTTCTTCAATAGTTACTTCTGCGGTAGCACCCACTGATTCGGCGATCTTGGTAGCAGTGCGTACAATGCGTTCGTGGATATCCTTTTGCATGGATTTATCCAGGGTACGGATCGTACCGATCATTTCAACCTCTTCGGGAATGATGTTACTGCGCACGCCGCCGCTGATCTTACCGATGCTGATCACGGCCGGTTCTTTAGTCAGTTCGGTCTGACGGCTGATGATCATCTGCAATCCCTGAATGATCTGAGCCGAAACCGTGATCGGATCGATCCCGCCCCAAGGCGCTGAACCGTGGGTCTGGGCACCTTTCACTTTCACAACAAACCGATTGACTGCAGCCATAGCTCCACCAGGCTTGTAACGGATCATGCCGACTTCCGTGCCGGAATTGATATGCAGGCCAAATACGGCATCTACTTTATTTTTTTTCAGTACGCCTTCTTCTACCATCAGTTTGGCGCCGCCTTCTTCTCCCGGAGGAGCTCCTTCTTCAGCCGGTTGGAAAAGGAAGACCACCGTTCCCGGAATATCTTTTTTCATTCCACTGAGGATCTCGGCCGCGCCCATTAACATAGCTACATGCGTATCATGCCCGCAGGCATGCATGACCCCTACTTCTTCTCCCAGATAAGTAGAACGCACCTTCGAGGCAAAAGGGATCTTCACCCGTTCGGTCACCGGTAAAGCATCCATATCGGCACGCAAGGCCACTACCGGCCCCGGCCGGCCGCCCTTTAACACACCCACCACACCAGTATGCGCAATACCGGTCTGAACTTCTAATCCCAGGCTTTTCAGATGCTCAGCAATGTATTCAGCGGTTTTAAATTCCCGGTTGCTCAATTCGGGGTTCTCGTGCAGATGGTGCCGCCATTCGATCACTTTCTTGTCGATGGCTGCCGCTTTTTTGGCCACTTCATCATATTGGCTGCTCTTTTGGGCAAGAGCACTCAGGCTCCCGATAAGGAGTAATAGCAAGAGTGGTACTAATCTCATAGTTAGATAGTTGGTTGATTAATGGATAGACACTGTTCGTTTGGATGTTTGGACGTTTGGATGTTTGGACGCTTGGATGTTTGGAGGAAATTAGTAAATCTCACGCTTCTTAACATTTCAACACCTATACTTTTCGTCCGTCAATCCTGCTTCAATTCCGCGTAATATTTATGGTAGTAGGGAATTGTTTCTATCCCCTTATAAAAGTTGAACAATCCGTAGTGCTCGTTCGGTGAATGGATCGCATCCGAATCCAGGCCGAAGCCCATTAAAACAGATTTCACTCCCAACACCTCCTCAAACAGGGCAACAATCGGAATGCTCCCTCCTTCCCTTTTGGGCAGGGGTGCCTTACCGAAGGTCTGCTCCATAGCGCGGTATGCCGCCTGGTATTCGGGCGTATCCGTTGGCGTTACCGCAGGTTTGCCTCCATGATGCGGACGCACTTCCACTTTTACCGAAGGAGGGGCGATCCGGCGAAAATGCTGCGAAAAAAGTTTGGTGATCTTATCCGGGTCCTGATTCGGCACCAGACGCATACTGATCTTGGCAAATGCTTTGGCCGGTAGAACGGTTTTGGCTCCTTCTCCGGTATATCCTCCCCAAATACCATTAACATCCAGGGTAGGCCGAATGGAAGTGCGCTCCAGCGTGGTATAGCCTACCTCTCCTCTGACGGTCCGGATGCCAAGATCTTCCTGGTAATGGCCCAGATTGAAAGGAGCCTTATTCATTTCCTCCCGCTCGGCATGACTTAGATCTTCCACATCATCGTAAAAACCGGGGATGGTAATGTGGTAGTTTTCATCCATTAGAGAAGCGATCATTTCACAGAGCACGTTGATGGGATTGGCTACCGCACCGCCGTAAACACCGGAGTGGAGGTCGCGGTTAGGGCCCGTCACTTCCACTTCCACATAACTCAGTCCACGAAGTCCGGTAGTAATGGATGGCGTATCGTTGGCAATGATGGAGGTATCGGAAATGAGGATCACATCCGCAGTCAGGCGCTCCTTGTATTGGCGGCAAAATTCTCCCAGATGATCCGAACCGACCTCCTCTTCTCCTTCGATCATGAATTTGACGTTACACGGGAGTGAGCCGGTGGCAGCCATGGCCTCAAATGCCTTGACGTGCATGAAGAACTGCCCCTTGTCATCGCAGGAGCCCCGGGCGTAGATAGCGCCGTCCGGATGGGTCTTCGTTTTTTTGATCACCGGCTCAAAAGGACCGGATTCCCAGAGATTAAGCGGATCGGGGGGCTGTACATCGTAGTGCCCATAGACCAGGATGGTGGGCAGTGACGGATCAATGGCCTTTTGAGCAAAAACAATGGGATGTCCGGCGGTAGGGATAACTTCTACTTCATCCACACCCGCCTTCCGCATACCTTCGGCCACTGTCTCTGCTGCACGTTTGACATCCTCCTTATACGCAGGATCTGCACTAATGGATGGTATACGCAGTAAGTCAAAAAGTTCTTCCAGGAATCTTTCCCGGTTATCTTTGATAAAGGCTTGTACTTTTTCCATGTATCTCAATTAACTACTAAAAAATATGTCCCAAAAAGTCGATCTCCCCTTCGGGCAACTCCCGTTCTCCGATGGGCTTAACCATAATATTATCCACAAAACGACGGATAACACCAAGTGTATTAAGATTATTGATCAGTAGCCAGCGGCATACCCTGGCTGTTCGTTCGAAGCCCATGCCCTTATAAACATTGGGCTCGGAACCGGTCAAGATAATAAATTCTACCTGAGTTTTTATAGCCAGCTTTTCCAATTCAGACAACATTTGAGTAGCAATACGTTCCTGTTGCCTCGATGGAGTAACACATAGATCGGCCACCCCGAAAATACGTATTGCAGTGCCCCCGATATTGATCATACGAAATTCACCCGCCAGGTGCCCCAGCAACTGCGCCCCATCTCGTGCCAGCATTCGGAAATCAGGCAACTGCTTGTAATAAGATTTGCCTTCCGGATATACTCCGAAACCTTCCTTCAAAAGATCGGCGATCAGTTTTCTATCCGCTGTTGTCAGTGCGAGTTCTTCAATGCGTTCTATTTTCACATGCCTATGGTATATACATACTAAATTCTACCCGCCGGTTCATCAGCCGGCCTACTACGCTGATATTATCGGCAATGGGCACAGATTCTCCGAACCCCTGATAGATCAACCGGCTGGCCTGAATTCCTCTGGATACCAGATAATCATAGCAGGTCTTAGCTCGTTCTTCTGAAAGCCGCTGATTAGCATCGGCATCCCCCACATCATCCGTATGTCCACTGATCGACATATAATAATCCGGATACTGCTTCATGATCTCCACAAGTTGGTCTAAGACCTCGTAGGAGGGCTTCAGCAGACTAGCCAGACCACTTTCAAATTGTACTGAACCCATCGCCAGATCGAGCACATCCTGTACCTGCTCGGTCATTTCAGGGCAGCCCTTATTTTTGACGTTCCCGGGCGTATCCGGGCAACGGTCATCAGCATCCATCAGTCCGTCGCCATCTGTATCCGGACAACCGGAATATGCCCCTTTTACCTGCGGACACCGATCTTCCACATCGGGTACCCCGTCACTATCCTGATCACTGGCGACATCGGGGCAACCGGAAGCACCACGAATACCGGGCACGTCCGGACAGTCATCTTCCCGGTCAATAACACCATCTCCATCCCGATCCGGACAACCGCTGAGATCGGGTTTACCTGCCTCATCAGGACATTCATCTAATCCGTCAATGACTCCATCACCATCCCGATCCGGACATCCATTCAGCTTTCCAGGCACATTCGGGCAGTCATCTTCTCCGTCGGGCACCCCATCTCCATCGGTATCCGGACAGCCGTTGAATGATTTCGGCCCGGCTATTTGTGGACATTGATCATCCAGATCCGCAATACCGTCCCGGTCTTCATCCGGGCACCCCCGGGTGGATTGCAGACCGGGCACATCCGGGCAGGCATCGTCTTTGTTGGCAACGCCGTCGCCATCATCATCCTTCAGCCCAAATTTATAGATGTAGCCCAATCCGATCTGCATATTATCACGATTTTCCGACATTGATTTCCGGTATTCGACCTGTAGGCTTATGGACTGATAATCGGCGAGGCGGATATTTACGCCCAGGCCAGCAGGAAATTGAATATTGGGTCTCTGATTCAGCTCACTCACAGCTCCTGCTCCCCCAAGCAAATAAGGTATCAGGCTACTCTTTTCGTTTTTCTGAAACTGCAAATAGACCAAACCATCTATACTGCCAAAAGTGCGGTTATTGAAATCTTCAAAAACGTTCGCTACGCCCAACTTAACGGGGATACCGATACCCAGTAAACGGTTAAACTGGTGAATATATCCTATCTCCAGACCATTGGTTATACTTAATCCGGCAGCATTGTTCGGCCGGCCATAATCAATAAAAAGAATCTTGGTACTTAGTGCATTAAAACTATTAGCTGTACGCTGTTGTGCAGATAATTTGCCCAATAGCATCAGGCACATCAGCAGCAATATGTATTTTTTCATTGGATTTTTCAATTGCGGGGTATTGACAGGCAGTCGCAGGTTTAGAAATTTCCGATAAAGTTACTTCTTTGCCCGTTTCTCACCCAAAGTCATTCTGTTTTTTTCGAATGCCGCCCTTTGGCCACAAAAGATACGCAATAAGATGCTAAATAATTTTTGAATGAAAAACCTCCAATAAATTTTAAACAACCTTAAAATATAAGTTTAAATCTTCTACATTTATCCTTGCGCCAAATTTTATTTTAACCGAGAATAATAGCAAATCATTATGAACACCTTTAAACTACTAACTGCCTTACTGGTGGCAGGTTTACTTTTTTCCTGTTCCAAGCAACAAGTGATCGAGCCAAATCTGGATAATCCACAGGACCCGATGACTAAATCAGCCATCAATGCTTATGTGGAACAACAACTACATGACCGGGGTACCGTATTTCACTGGGATCAGGCTGATGACCACCTCCTTTGGAGTGCCGTAGTACGGGGAGATTCCTCCATTTTCGTGGGGTACAAACCGGCCGGTACCGGTCAGATTAAGGACATTATCCACGAGATCGATCTCAATGACCGCGCCTGGAAGATCGCACGGGAAAAGATCATACAGCTTGCTCTGCAAAGCCGGCCGGATGCCGGCCGCTCGGAAGTTGTCCGTATGGAAGACCAGACACTGCCTATTCTGCAATTGCGTATCTATGACAAAGACCTGATCAGTCGTCTGCGCAGCTTATCAGAAGTCAGGTACATAGAACCGGCGGGGTACGAACCGGAAGAACTCAGCTTAAGAAGCGATAGTGGATGCGACGTTACTCCTGCCTCTTCTATTCCGTCAGCCGATTACACTTCTGTATCTCCGAGTGTAAAAGTGCCCTGGAATTTTTACAATGCCAACATCCCGACCGCCTGGAATACCAGTACCGGTTCCGGCATAACCATTGCTTTGATCGACACCGGCACCTCACCCGCTCAGTCCAAGCTGGGCAGTGAGTTTAATTCCGGCTATTCCCAGAACAGAAGCATCACCCGTAAGGGAACCTATGTAAGTTCCTGGTGGTGGTGGGCCAGCCCGGACGGTCCGGACGACCAATGCGGTCACGGCACCCAGATGGCCGGATTACTGGCTGCGCCTAGGGGAAGCGGTGGTGCTACCGTTGGGGTTGCATATAATGCCAGTCTGCTGGCCATCCGAGGAACCGGGGATGTGGTAGTCAACGGTTCCAGTGAAAAGAACGGGGTTAAGGATGCCCTGGTCATAGCCGGTAAAAATGGCAGCGTCAAGATCATCAGTATGTCAATCGGCGATGTTTTCTGGAGCGATACCGTGGCCGATGGTATCTACTATGCCTACAATCGCGGAAAGCTCATCTTCGCCGCAGCGGGCACTTCCCTATCCTGGACAAGTTGGTGGGGCGTCATTTTCCCGGGCAATATGAGCGAGACCATTGCCGTGACGGGGGTAAAGGATGGCTCGTCTCTTGCTCGCTGCAACACCTGTCATTCCGGTAGTGAAGTGGATTTTGTAGCCGTGATGCAACGTGCCAGCGATAACTCCCGAACCAGCCTGACACTGGCTCCCAGCGGGAATACACCCGCCACAGTGGGAGGATCTTCAGCGGCGACGGCTACTACGGCCGGGATTGCTGCACTGGTGTGGGCCACCAATCCGTCTCAAAGTCGAACCCAGGTCTTGACCCGCCTGAAAAATGCTTCGCAGTTCTATCCCGGTCGGAACGGAGAATTTGGCTGGGGAAAGATAGATGCGGCGGCGGCTGTGAATTAGGATAAGGAATGTGAGTTAATTCAAGTTTTAAGTAAAACCAGAATTCAAAATTCTATTGCGCAAAAAACAGTTACCGGTCGCCGGTCAATCAGCTGACTTCAGGTACAAGAAATGTAAACCAGTCAATTGATTAACCGGCAACCGGCAACAGATGTATTCTCAGTTTTTACTCCCTAAAGGCTTACTGTACCGTTGAAAATGGGAACGATCCATCTTCTTATTCTTCATTGGCGTGGAAGACCAGCATGGGAATATCGGTATTCAAAACCATGGCTTTGGTCTTACTCCGGTGCAGGATGCCTTCCCAGAAACTGCGCCTCGGGGAGACCATCACCGTGAGGTCGATATTTTTAAGTTTAACGTATTTATTCAGGCCTTCTACGGCATCATCGGCACTGATCATGTCCATATTAAAAGCGAAAACCGGTTCGCTTTCCCCAAAGAAGAAGTCGAAAATATGTTCTTCAACATCCTGATAATCCGTCTTGTCATTGGTCTCCCGTACGTGCACGAAATGAACCGAAGAACCGAATAAAATGGCCAGATCTTTCAGCCGCTGTAATACGCCATCGTGTACTGCTTCCGAGCTACTGGCGAAAAGAATATTCTTCAGGCCGTTAAAAGTTACCCCTTTGGGCACTAATAGTACCGGACAATAGGCCTTACGGGAAATATGAGTCGATACGGAGCCGAACAATTGTCCTGCGAGTCCGTGTTCACCGGTGGTACCCATCACGATCATGTCCATATCCGGATCTTCAGACATCCGAACGATCTCTTCCGTTGGATATCCGGCCTTGATCTCAGTTGATACCTCAACCGGTACGATCATTCCACCATCGTGCGGCGCCGGTGTATGCTGACGGAAGCGGGTGATCAGTTCCTGTCGGGCATCCAGGAATTCCTGGGTATTGACGGCCATATAAGGAAAAGCCGGGTCGGTTTCCGGTATATAGCAGTGTATCAATTTAATGGGAAGACGCTTATAACGCGCCATTTCCACTGCGAAGTGGTAGGCTGTTTTAGCCGTAGGAGAAAAATCGGTTGGAACGAGGATATATTTCATCTGTAGAGATATTGGGTATTTTGGTTAGTATTGGGAGCCAATAATACGAAAAATGCATATTAGTATGACTCCCCTCCTAATTACCTTACTAAATATCCTCTACTCTACCCGAAATTAAAATGATCCGATAATTCACAAGAGGGTGATTTTGATCATTATTACCAGCAACGCTTTATTTAGACCGCCAATCATCTGATCTTTATCAGATCGTAAGCAAAGCCCTGCCCGGCTTCCCCGGATACCTGTACGGAGATGGATCCATCTTCCAGTTTACGGTATTGGATCTGTTTGGGAAAGTCGTGCTCCGGATTTTCAAATGAAAGTGCGTTCGATATATTGGGGTTCAGAGTAAAGGCAATAGTCCGGCCTTGATTTTGATCCGGTACGGTAGCGTAATAGCTGACCATTCCGTTAACCACTTTAATGGTCAATGTTTCGGTAATTTGCTGCTGATCGTCCTTTATCCGGTAAGCATATCCGGCATATTCGTCGGCTGACCGTTTCTCCCATACTTCATAAGCATCTTTGTCCCTGATCTTCCAGGTACCAACCAAAAAATCCAGATCCCGCCTTTTGGTACAATTGATCTTCCAGGTCGGATAAACGATCTGACCGGAAGTATCTATCCATTCGCCTATCCATTTGTAACCACTTTCGGAAATATCGCTGAAAGTAAGCCGGTAAAACCCCTCCATTCCATTCGGCGCTTTTTGTTCGCGGTAGAGGATGATGATTCCATCCTTCCGGTTGCCCTGCCAGGCAGGCAAACTCACCTGCGGGCGACTGTTGGAGTAATAGTGGACATACCATCTGCTGCTATCCCGGTTGTACTGTCGAATGCTGCCCGAATGGGCACCATCGGATTTAAGTGTCTCATCCTGAACAGCGGTACCGTTCATAATGTACTTAAAAGACCATTGCATGGGAATGGGTTCGTTCCAGCTCCCATCCGGATTGCGGGTGGTCGACCGGCAATCGCACAAGCCAACCAACGGTGCAAAATCTTTAACCTGCTCCGGTGCATCCGGATGTGGACGACCATAAGGATATTCCCGGCTGGGTTCATAAGTGTACTGAGCGAATAACAATTGCGGCAGAAGAGCCAACAATATAAAGAATGCCTGTTTTAAATGCATGATTCAATTTTTCGGGTGATTAATCAGAAATGTGCTTCGAAGTTGTTTTACGTCACATGGCAAAACAAGGCAAAAAGAACCAGGCGGAATACAGCTTTGCAGGGAAAGGAGTGGAAATTGCAGGGAGTTGATATGCTTTTAGCAGAATGGACTTCAAGTAATTTTCCGGGAGATCATTGCATTCGGAAAGATAAGTAGCTCCTAGGCTATCGTAGAATGCAAACGCGTCCGAACCCGTTTAAGTTTACTTTTAGCCACCGGCACTACCGTTTTATCCTTTAGCAATAAACGATAGTCGGGTGCAGTAAGCAATGCCTCCACTCTGGCCATATTGACGATCGCTTTGCGATGCACACGTACAAAGTCGCCCTTTAACCCGTCTTCCAATGCTTTCAGGCTACTACGCATCGTATAGCTATCCTGATTGATGGTATGCACCCTGACACAGTAATCATCTGCCTCTATCCAATTGATATCCGCCACAGGAATGATCCGTCGTTTATTGCCGATCTTGATATTGAGTACAGGTGTTTTGTTATCCACTTTATCTTTCAACCGCCGATATTGTTCCGCCTGGTGTTTTTCAACCTCGGCCAGTTGCTGCACCTCTACTTCCAGCTGTTCTTTGGTAAAATACAGATGCAAAATGACCGCCATCGCAACGTATCCCAATAAATAGACCGGTGCTTTTTGAAAAGTAAAGAAAGGAAGGTATTCCCGCAGCAGATTGTCCCAGGTAAAGGAATCGCCATTCATAGCGAGTTGAAGCGTGGAAATGATGAAGATATTCAGCACCACCAGGCCGATGATGACGAGACCGTGGGTGATCAGATCAAGAAGAGTGAGATCTCCTTTTTGCCTTTTGGCATACCAGACTAAGCCTCCGGAGAGTAACAACCAGATCAACCATTTATAACTCTGACTTTCTAATAATTTCCAGAATGTGACATCATCTCCCAGTTGAAATCTTCGAACGTAGTAGAGTTGCTGAAAGGTTTCGAAAGTGATGGCGGTGAGCAGCACTACTGTAATGATCAGTCGGATATATTTAGTGTTGGAATGCAAGTGTTTTGGCTCGTCTGGTGCTGAGATAAAGATACGTATATGCCGCTGGTTTTGAAAATTCTAATCGGGATCGACAACCAACCAGATGTGATTTAACTATGTTTATTAAGTACCTTTAGCGAATGATTGAGTGCATTTAATCATGTACAAATGTATCCCCTTATATGGATCCGCTGGCAAATCCTGAATTGATCGACATCACCTACCGTGACCAAACGACTAATAAACTCTCCGTTTTCCAGCCGTTTGGATCCACCGGCACCGTTTGTATCTGCCTACCAGGAATGGGCATTCGCGCCTCCTATTACAAAAATTTTGCCGCCTATCTGAGCACGCAAGGGCATACGGTTCTCACCATTGACTGGAGGGGACAGGGCCATTCATCACAGCTTGCCTCTTTTCAGCATAACTGGGGTTACGAACAATTGGTGAGCGACCTGGATGATCTGGTGCATTTTATCCACAATCGCTGGCCGGAAAAAAAGATCATCTTTGTAGGGCATAGCCTGGGAGGACAGATCGCCAGTCTGTATCTGTCCAGATTCCCACTCCCTGAAAATATCCTGGTCATGATAGCATCATGCTCCGTTTACTGGAAGGGCTGGGAGGGTTGGGAAGCACAGCGCCTGAAATTAGTGGGGACAACATTTTATCCCATCAGCCGGTTATTCGGTTATTTCCCCGGCAATCTGTTCAGATTCGGCGGGAGAGAAGCAAGAACGATCATGAAAGACTGGTCGACCAACGTAATGACCGGTAAATATCAACCGGCCGATACGGCTTTCGATTACGAACAGGCACTGGCCACCACCAAAGCACGGATTCTTTCCATTTCTCTCGAAAATGACTATCTCGCCAGAAAACAGGCCGTAATTAATCTATTAAGTAAGTTCGGAGAAGATACAATGAAAACGCATCTGCATTTGAATGCAGAAGAGATCAAAGTACCTCATTTGAATCACTTCAACTGGGCAAAATTACCGGAAGGTATTGTCGGTAAAGCGCTGGAGTGGATGGATGAGGTCTTGTAGAGATCAGCGTCATTCAAATTGCTAAATCACCTTTCCTCTTAGTGCTGATGGAATGTGTCCGAAACAAAACACAGCACTTCCGGTAAGGCTTCCCGCCTGTACCCAGCCGGTTTGATCATCGCCTCCACCATGCAGTAAATACAAAACCGGATAGGATCGCTCAGAGGTTTTATAATCAGGTGGCAGGTAGATGGCATATTTACGGTCCATCTTCAGGATATCACTTCGCACCGATAGATTATCATAAACTTTTCCGGTTTGTGCTATTGCAAAATTGATAAACAGCATGTAGGTATTTTTATCTCAAACCAGACTTTTCACCCGTTCCCATAACTCCTCATAGGGAACCACCTCAATGTCGATTGCTGCGATCTGCCGCGAAGTCTCCCTCAACTGTAGGAACAGCCCCGGAGAACGCCGTTCTACTTCCGGCACTTCGAATGCCGAACGGGCCAAAAGATACAATAATCGAAAGAACAACTCACTGCGCCGGCACATCGGATCTCCCTTCAAATGACGATAGGCGTAGGCCTGTAGTGCCTCCATTCGATCAATAATGGCCGGACGATCTCCTCGTTGTATGGAAATGAGATATTGTAGGATCAGGACATTAATGTTCATCCCCTTTTTATCGGCCGTATAATGCGGGACTTCATTCATAAAACGCCCCAGTTGATAGTCCTTTTTTCCTTCCAAAAAATCCAGGTACAACTGATAGATTTGAGTTTCTTCTTCGATCCGGTGATGGAGTCGGCTTTGCCTCAGGGCCGATAGCGCCGAATGAACCAGTTCCAACCTTCCGGTATGAAACCCCAATATGGCCTGATATTGAAAAATACTGATCCAGTTGGTACTACCGGAATGAACCGTCTGCTTCAGTTCTTCCAAGGTGATTTCAGCCTCTTTGTATCGGCCGGATTTTAGGTAAGCCGGTAAGCTGTTGATCTGAAAACTGCGGGCCGACCGCACCGGAGCCTTGAAAGGCAGACCCCGAAAATAGGACAAGACTTCCCGGCAGGCTTCGATCACGCCGGACGCATCATTTTGCATGAGATGATACATGACGGCAACGCTGTAGCGCATGCGCATAAAATCAAGCGTTTGAATATTCGTATCCGCCTGATCCAGTTCCGAACTAAAACCCTGAGCTGTCTCCATCAGTGTATTAGACACTGTCTTTGCCGTCCGAAGAAACAATCCGATCTCATGGTAAAAACTATAAGCTTTTTGTTCCCAATACAATAACTCCTCCTGCCGGATCATTTTCTCTTTATAACTCCGGTAACGTCTCTCATCCGGCACCATTACGGAATAATGGTACGTAAGACGTCTGTTAGCTTCTGCTGCCAGCCTCGTAAAGTGATATTTAGCGGCGGTTTTAGATACGTCTTCCGCCAATTGGGCCGCAGCGACCGCTTTTCCCCGGTTCCAAAGTATGGTAGCAGCAATGAGTTGCTTGGAGACCTGGTAGAATCTTTTCCAATACCCCTGATGTAGTTCATCGGCACTTAATACCGAGTTAACCAACCGCGGCTGCAACTTCTTGCGCAGCTCGGTAAACTGGTCAACCCCTCTCCTACTCTCCGGATAAAACAGGGCAATTCCATCCTCATGATCCTTTACTTCCCCGGTCTGAATAGCATGGTACAGACACTCGGCCTGATCACTTTTCAGTCCGACGACATTCAGCAGCTCGGAGTCAATGAGCTGTTGAAGCTCCAAAGTCCAATCATCTCTCTGGGAACAATAGGCATTTCGACAACAAATAAAGCTTGTTAATCAAATAGTTACCATCTTAATAAGAGGCAAATATAAGAAAAAGAAAGCTGTGTGAGA
>JAGQXH010000790.1 GCA_020436695.1 Lewinella sp.
TTAAATTTTCCGCCAATAATCCGCATAGGTGCGTGGTTTAGGAAATGCCCAAAGCATACAGATCATAGAAAAAATACGCGGGTTGTCTTTGCAGTTGCGGTCCTCTTTTAATGGCTAATTCCGGCAGAAAAGAGACCTTCCGTACATAACGCATAAGCAACCGATATATATCCGAGTCTTCGAGTATCCGGCCGGCCAGAAAGAGTGGGCTGATCTCCGTCTTCAGTCCAAGCTGCTCATAGACCAACAAAATGTAATACAAACAATCCTGAGCCGAGCGATACGCATAGGCATTGGCCAGCATCAGATTAGTTCGGTCAAATGCATAGATCATTATCTGTTTTTGACCAATGTGTACTGCCAGGTGGTAAGAAGTTTGGGAAGATGCATGAGGACGCATAGCCTCCAATAATACGGTGTGGAGGTTTTTCTTTTGAGCCTGTGGGAAATGACGCTCAATGCTTTCCAAAGCAGGAGCTTCCACCTCATAGATGAGTTCTGCCTGGTGCTGAGAGACATTATCGGAAAATATATTGTTGCTGTTTTTTATTGGGCTCAGATGTCCCAGATAAGTGGCCTTTTCCGTTTCCTGAAAAAGGCGCTGAGGTACCATACAGAACTTTCCTTTGGAAAAGGCGATCTTTACCCGCCGGTAGTGCGACTGAAGCTTGTCATCACCTGACCAAACCGGTAACGACTGCTTCCCTTCAGGCCAGTAGTACTCCCTTAAAGCTACTACATTAGCCGAATTATCTTTAATCATATACGCGAAACTGTCCACCCCATGCAGGATGGACAGTTCGTACTGATCCGTATCTTTCTTAGAAAAATTATATTCTGTAATATCGAAATTGATCATTCCCAGTTTCCGGACATGTTTGGAGAGTTCATACTACCAAACTTAATAGGCGCTTCCGGATTGTATTTTTGATCATAACGAGCAAAACGTCTGTCAGCGTATGGTCCCATGAAAACTTTTCGCTGTACCCCTACTTCCACTACGGGTACGATCGTCTTCTGGTAGGTGATCGTATCGGCAGCAATATCAAAGATCGCTCCATGACCATAGGGTACATATGGAAGAGAGTCCAGATTGATACCAAGTGCCCGAATGGAATCAATAGCCGGAGAGTAAGTCGTGTCGTAGATGATCTCACCTGTAAAGTTAGGATCGTCCGGGTCACCAATTACACTAATAACGGCAAATTTCCCGTTCTTAAGCACATCGGACAGAGAATCGAAGGTAGGAGCAAAACCATCGGTAATATTGCGGAAAAGATCCTGCGCCGTGCGTATCTCCATCAATTTATCGATAACGGCACGTTCTCTTCTTTCTTTTTCCGACTGGAAAGCAATGGGTTCACGGATGCTGCTTATCAGTAACCAGACCAGGCCGACAACCACTGCTGCTAAAAACAAGTTGATAACTAATCTCATCTTTCGGTTTGTTTTGATGCAATTATAAGGTTTTTATTCAAAAACAAACATACTGAACGCTTAAATTAAGTTTCACCGCCCCTTAGTTTCTACCGTACGGTGAGCATTTTAGCCCACTCACAGTCATTCCACCGCCGGTTTCTGACCGGTCCGGTCCGGAAACCTACAGGTATATACAAAATACCCGATTTCCTAAACCGACGGCAAATTGCGAACTTTGTGCCGCAAAACGCTTTTACAATACTGTCTAAAACAGTGGCTAAGCATTCTGTATCTTTAATTAGATGTCATTAATCCAGTTTTTGGTGTGCAAACGATCATATTAGCTATAGAATCATCCTGCGATGACACCTCGGCGGCCGTACTGGTTGACGGGCAGATCCTCAGCAACTGTGTAGCCGGCCAGGAGGCCCACCGTCAGTACGGTGGCGTAGTACCGGAGGTAGCTTCCCGGGCCCATCAGGCCAATATCATTCCGGTAGTGCATATGGCCCTGCAACAGGCAGGCGTCCGAACCACTGATCTTTCAGGCATTGCCTTTACCCGGGGGCCCGGGCTGATCGGTTCGCTGATCGTAGGTGTTTCTTTTGCCAAGGCACTGGCGATGAGTCTGGATATCCCTCTGGTGGAAGTCCACCACATGCAGGCACATGTACTGGCTCATTTTGCGGAAGATCCCAGGCCGGATTTCCCCTTCCTCTGCCTGACCGTTTCCGGAGGCCATACCCAGATCGTTATCGTCAAGGATTATCTTGACATGGAGGTTATCGGCAGTACCATTGATGACGCCGCAGGGGAAGCCTTTGATAAAACCGGAAAGCTACTTGGACTCGATTATCCGGCCGGTCCACATATCGATCGACTGGCCCGGCAGGGAAAGGCCCGTTTTTCCTTCCCGGAGCCGCAGATAACCGGGCTGGATTTCAGCTTTTCCGGCCTCAAAACCTCTATTCTGTACTTTCTGAAAAAGGAACTCAGGCAAAACCCTCAATTTATTGAACAAAATCTGGAGGATATTTGCGCCTCGGTGCAGGATCGCA
Organism: Lewinella sp.; assembly: GCA_020436695.1. Lineage (GTDB taxonomy): Bacteria > Bacteroidota > Bacteroidia > Chitinophagales > Saprospiraceae > Flavilitoribacter. The sequence continues at coordinate 2,478 of JAGQXH010000790.1, forward strand.
TCGTCAGTATCCTGATGCATAAGCTCATTCTGGCCGCCGAACAGACCGGCATCCGGGATGTAGCCATTGCCGGAGGCGTTTCCGCCAATTCCGGCTTACGGGAAGCGCTGGAACAGACTGGCCGGGAAAAGGGCTGGCGGACGTTTATTCCCGCATTCGAATATTGCACGGATAATGCCGGCATGATCGCGGTAGCGGGCTATCATAAATTCCTGAAGGGAGAATTCGCTCCTTTGGATGTGCGACCGGTGGCGCGCTGGGAAATGTGATCGATCGACACCTGGTGCCAGGTATTGGGTACCTGGGTCACTTACCAAGGCCCATGCACCGGGAACCGCCCCTCTAAATCTAAGCCTGCGCTGTAGGTGTATTAAACCCCATAGGGAAAGGTGGATTCCCCGAATCCGGTTCATCAATCTTACCAAAGCGGGCTTCGTATTTTTCCACATTATCGGCCAGGGCACGCAGCAGGCGTTTGGCGTGAGCCGGAGAAAGAATGATCCGTGATTTCACCTTGGCCTTGGGCGTATTAGGCACCATACGTACATAATCGATCACAAATTCGGAATTGGAGTGCGAGATGATAGCGAGATTGGAATAAATCCCTTCCGCTATGTCTTCCGGCAACTCGATATTCAACTGATTATTGCCTTTTTTCTCTTGATCTGCCATTGCTAAGCTATTTCTTTTTGGACTTAAATGCATCGGGTACTTCCGCTTCGATAAATTCCTTGACCTGTTCCAGTGTCAGATCGGCGGCAGTTTCGGAAGTGACCTTTTCACCATCTATCTTCGGTATCTTAATGTTCTTTTTCTTGAAGCGAATAAATGGGCCCCATCGACCATTCTCAACGGAAATGCCTTCGTTATCCCATTTGTGGATGTAGCGATTCGCTTCCTTTTTGAGCTTGGCCTCGATCAGTTCAAAAGCATCTTCCGGGGAAAGATTATCCGGATCGTATTTACGCGGGATATTCACAAAAACTTCCCGGTATTTCAGAAACGGGCCAAAACGGCCTTTCCCCTGATAAACCGGTTCGCCCTTATAGGTCATAACGGGTGCATCCGCTTTTTGTTTTTCCCGGATCAGTTCTTTCGCTCTTTCCAGGGTGATCTCCAGTGGGTCTTCTCCCCTCGGAATAGAGATGTACTTATCGTCGTGTTTGATGTAGGGACCATAGCGACCAGCTCCCACACTGACTTCCTTAGACTGAAATTCACCCAGTGTTTTCGGTAATTCAAACAGCTTTATGGCTTCCTCAAAAGTGATGGTATCCAGCGACTGGCCGGGCTGTAAATTGGCATATTGGGGTTTTTCCCCTTCTTCCAGTTCCTCCGGTGCACCAATCTGAATGACCGGACCGCGCCGTGACATACGCGTCAGTACCGTTTTGCCGCTTTCAGGATCGATACCTAGTTTACGCTCCCGGCTGGGACGTTCGGCGTTTTCGATCGTTTCTT
>JAGQXH010000791.1 GCA_020436695.1 Lewinella sp.
TGGGAAGTCTGCGTGTACCCAAACTGATAGGCTGCCATAAGGAGTGTCAGCAAAAGAAATCTATAGTTATTCATTAATAGCGTTCTTTCATCAAAGTTACAAAAGGAATTTCAGGCGGGCAATTGCAGGAAACAGTATGGTGTGTATGACGGTTGTTGCAGTGCAAAAGTATATTAACTTTGCACTTATTCGACCGTTGATCAGTGCGGCCATCAGCCCCGAGCGAACCCGAGGGGTGGTCGTAAACCGCAATAGACTATGTCCGTAAATAAAGAGATCAAACGTATTACCACCCACGTGCTCCAGGCCATGAAAGGCCGTGGAGAGAAAATCGCCATGTTGACGGCCTATGACTTTTCCATGGCCCGGATACTGGATGCCGCCGGTATTGACATTTTGTTGGTAGGAGATTCCGCTTCGAATGTAATGGCCGGCCATGAAACGACACTTCCCATTACACTGGATCAAATGATCTACCATGCGGCTTCGGTCGTTCGGGCGGTGAATCGCGCACTGGTCGTAGTCGACCTTCCCTTCGGCTCCTATCAGGGCAACTCCAAGCTGGCCCTGGAGTCGACCATCCGCATCATGAAGGAATCCGGAGCACATGCCGTCAAAATGGAAGGTGGCGCCGAGATCGCCGATTCGATCAAACGGATTCTTTCCGCCGGAGTCCCGGTGATGGGGCATCTGGGGCTTACGCCTCAATCTATTTACAAATTCGGCACCTACACGGTGCGCGCACGCGAAGAATCAGAAGCCCAGAAACTCATCGAAGATGCAGAACTGCTGCAGGAACTGGGTTGTTTCAGCATCGTCCTGGAAAAGATCCCGGCTACACTTACCAAAGTAGTATCCGAAAAACTGATCATTCCCACCATCGGTATCGGGGGCGGCCCAGATGCCGACGGGCAGGTACTGGTTACCCACGACCTGTTAGGTATTACCAAGGATTTTCAGCCCCGTTTTCTGCGTCGCTATCTCGATCTGTTCGATACCGTCGAAAAAGCCGTCGGCCATTACATTTCGGATGTCAAATCCCGGGACTTCCCCAATGAACAGGAGCAATATTAGGTGGGTGCTGGGTTTCCGGATTGTCTTGCTAGTGTTTACAGTAGTATTCCATGAATAAGTACATCCATATTTGAATTCGACTCCCGATATTAACGCCCAGGACCAGGAACCAAGCATCGAGCACCAAAACCCACAATATTTACGCGCTTCGAAAAGTTTCCCTACATATGAAAAAGATAATCCTCGTTACTTTGGTAGCCGTATCGGTTACAGCTTTCGGTGTCGGCCTTTTCTATTACAATGAACTGGCCGTCCAGGCAGCGGTACCCAGAGACATAGAAGACCCGATCGTTCAGATCCCCACCGGTGCTACTTACGGTGAGGTAGTTGATCTACTCCGTAAGCGAAATATGCTGGGGAACGAGCAACTGTTTCACTGGCTGGCCGAACAGATGAATTACAAGAGGGAGGAAATGCGCGCCGGCCAGTTCCAGTTGAAACCGGGCTGGTCCATGATCGAGCTCATTCGGCATTTACGGGGTGGTAAGCAGGAACCGGTCAAGGTCGTACTTACTACCGAACGATTGCCGGAAAATGTGGCAGCCAAGACAGCCCGTTTCATCGAGCCCGACTCGGCGACCATCTGGGCAACCTTTCAGGACAAGGAGGTGCTTGATAAGCTGGGTTATACCCCGGAAACCCTGATGAGCCTGTTCATTCCCAACACGTACCAACTGTTCTGGACCACTACGCCGGAGCAGTTTCTGGAACGCATGCAAGCCGAACACGATAAATTCTGGAATGATACCCGCCGGGCCAAAGCAGAGGTGCGGGGGCTCAGCCCGGCCGAAGTATATACGCTGGCTTCCATCGTGGAAAAAGAAACGCTGCAGGATAAAGAAAAAACCCGCATGGCGGGCGTCTACCTCAACCGACTCAAACAGGGTATGCGACTGCAGGCCGATCCTACATCCGTCTTTGCCCGGCGGGATTTTAATACCAGGCGGGTGACGGACTATCATACCAAATTCGATTCTCCCTACAATACCTATCTTTATGCCGGTCTTCCTCCCGGACCTATCGCCATGGCTTCCATCTCCAGCATCGATGCCGTGCTGGGAGCGGAAGAGCATGATTATTTATACTTTTGCGCAGTGGGCGATGGTACCGGCTTTCATAATTTTGCCCGTACCTTGGATGCCCACAACCGCAATGCCCAAATCTATCGGGATAATTTGCGCAAACGGGGTTTGCGTTAATACAAAACTTGACACTTGCAATTTGCCGTAAAAACATTTGCCGGACTGGAATCGGTACTGGCCGAAGAGCTTTCCCGGCTGGGAGCAGAAAAGGTTGAACCCGGCACCCGGATAGTCAACTGCGAAGGAGATTTAAGGGTATTGTACCGCATCAACTACGAAAGCCGGACTGCACTCCGGGTGCTGGTACCTATCACTACCTTCCGGGCCACCCACGAACGACGCCTTTACAGTAAGGTACGCCAGATTGACTGGACTAAATACCTACAGATCGATCAAACTTTTGCCATTGATGCAGTGACCAATTCCCAGCATTTCCGGCATTCAAAATATGTAGCTCTCAAAAGCAAAGATGCCATAGCGGATCAGTTTCGCGACCGCTTCGACAAACGCCCCAGTGTAGATACGCAACGGCCGGATCTGCGCATCCATGTACATATCAGCAATGATCTCTGTACGGTATCGCTGGACAGTTCCGGAGAGAGCCTGCACAAACGCAATTACCGGGTGGATACGGTGGATGCACCTTTGAATGAGGTATTGGCGGCCGGGATGGTCCTATTATCCGGCTGGACGGGCGAACGCCCTTTGATCGATCCCATGTGCGGGTCGGGCACCATCCTCATTGAGGCCGCTATGCTGGCGGCCAATATACCCCCCCAACGGCAAAGACGGGACTTCGGCTTCCGACAGTGGGCGAATTTCGACAAAGCACTCTGGCAGGAAGTAAAAAGCAGCGCTCAGGATAAGATCCGGCCAACGCAGGTACCCATTCTGGGATATGACCGTGATTTTAAAGCCATAAAGATCAGTCAGCAGAATATTCTGGCCGCACAGTTGGCAAGCCGGGTAGAAGTTGAACGCAAACCTTTTGAGCGCCTGGAGCCTCCTTCCCCGCCCGGCCTGCTCATGATGAACCCACCCTACGACGAGCGGCTGAATGTAGACGATGTCCAGGCTTTTTACAAAAGTATCGGCGACCGGCTGAAGCAAATGTATTCCGGCTACGATGCCTGGATCATTTCCAGTAATGTGGATGCCTTGAAAAGTATCGGTCTGCGGGCTTCCCGGCGCATTACCTTGTACAATGGTCCGCTGGAATGCAAGTTCATGAAATTCGAAATGTATCAGGGAAGCAAAAAAGGCTGATCCGCAGACGCCTTTCTTAAATGTCGTCTGGAGGATACTCCTGTAGGTTAGGATAAACTGAAAGGAATTTTTCTCTGGTAAATTTTCTTATTTTACAGGAAAATCGAAGACATGCGCTTCCTTATTATCCTGCTGTTTTTACTCTGGGGAATGTCATGGTGTTTCGGTCAGGCCTCTGCGAACAGTTTACAGGACAAAAATCTGGTAGAGCTTCGCCAAATGGTAGAAGACGTTCCCATCTTACCCCGGAGAAGCCATGTATTTCCACAACTTTCTCTGTTTACACTTACTACTCCTGCGACTCCCAGTCGGCCGGTTCTGGCATCAGGCAATATTGCCACACTGCCGGCTGCCTGGCGCTACGAAGATCTCGCCTTATTCTGCAAAATTGAAGTAAAAATGGAAAAAGCCCTGAGTATGCCGGTGAAGTTCCGACTGGGCGAAGTACAATATGTGGAACGGATGGAAGGGAAACTGCAGACGGGGGTCAACTATAAGGAATGAGGAGTGCAAC
>JAGQXH010000792.1 GCA_020436695.1 Lewinella sp.
TGGTCACCTGCAGGCCGGTAATGTATTCTAAAAGGTCGATCAGATGACTACCGATATCGGCAATGGCCCTGGACGCTCCTGATTGTTCCGGTTCCAGTCGCCAGTTGTAATCCGTAGCATAGAACAGCCAGTCCTGCAGATAAGAGCCGATCACGGAATAAACCTCCCCCAGTTCGCCCTGTTCTCTCATGAGTTTCATCTGCCGAACCAGCGGATAATAGCGAATATTGAAATGTACCACATTGACCAGCCCCATAGCTTCGGCCATTTCCACCAGTTCGGCGGCTTCGTTCAGCTCGACTGCCAGCGGTTTCTCACATACTACATGAATGCCTTTTTCCAAAGCAGCCTTAGTCATTGGATAGTGCAAGTGGTTGGGGGTACAGATGTGTACACAGTCCAGGTATTCCTGCTCCAGCATCTCGTAGAAATCTGTATATGCCCTGGGGATCTGAAGCTGACGGGCTTTGGCTTCTGCTTTTTCCCGCGTATGATGGCTGATGGCCACTACATCAATGCCGGGTATTCTACGTAGGGCTTCAATATGAGCCGGCCCTATAAAGCCCAGCCCTACAACAGCAGTTTTTATCATTTTCATCGGCAATTATCAATATCCTTTGGTGTCTTCTTTCAAAATCGAAACATCTACATCACTGGCAATGCCAAATCGCTTCTTGGCGTCTTCCAGCATGGCAATTGTTGCCGTTGCGCCTACCCGGGTTACGCCCAACGCTTTCACTTTCAACAGGTCATCAAGGGTACGAACACCGCCCGCCGCTTTCACCTGCACTTTAGGGGCGGAGTGTTTGCGCATCAGTATCAGATCCGGTTCAGTGGCTCCCTGATAACTGTATTTCCCATCATTGCCTTTCACCATTCCGTAACCGGTGGAGGTCTTGACAAAATCTGCATCTACTTCACTGCAGATCTCACAAAGCCGGATCTTAACGGCATCATCTTCAATGAAGTCATTTTCAAAGATTACTTTCAGCACGGCGCCGTGTTTATGGGTAGCTTCGGCGACCGCTTTGATCTCAGATGCCACAAATTCCCAATCGCCCTGGAGTGCCTTTCCGATATTGATGACCATGTCGATCTCAACAGCACCGTCCCTGCAGGCCTGTTCGGTCTCTGCTACTTTGATGGCAGTAGTAGAATTGCCGTGCGGGAATCCGATCACCGTACCTACCAGTACGTCCGAGCCGGTCAGCCAACGTACAGCATCCCTGACCGCATAGGGTTTGATACATACGGAAGCCACATTGTATTCTCTGGCGATGGCACACCCTTTTTCCAGATCTTCATCGGTCATAGTGGGATGTAAAAGGGAGTGATCGATCATTTTGGCCAGAGCGGTAACTTGATCCATAGTAGATTTTAATTTTATTGGTGGATTTACACTATTATTTAGTTTTGTATCACCAGGATGATACAATTGTCAGACAATGTACGTGATAATCTTCAGAAACGGTTGGGGTCTGCCTCCTGCCAATCCTTCATAAAAAGCTGTGGTACAGTAGCTTCTTTCAACATACATCCGCGCGTCAGAGGCGGATACAGTTCATCATAACGCCGCACTTCATGCATACTGATCCGCCGGTAGATGTGGGAGCGATTGATCTGATCAGGAGTGGAAATACCGGCAGCTGCCATTAATTCCACGAAAGATTTTATCGTTTCTTTCTGAAAATTCGCCACGCGAACCTTTTTATCGCTGACCACCAGACCGGCCACCAGTTCTTTATCCTGTGAAGCTACCCCGGTCGGGCAGGTATTTTTGTTACACTCCAGAGCCTGAATGCAGCCCAGCGCCAACATCATCGCCCGTGCACTGTAAGTAGCGTCCGCACCCAGGGCCAACGCTTGGAATATATGGAAGCCGGTCATGACCTTTCCGGATGCGAACAGGCTGACATGTTGCTTAAGATCAAAGCCCACCAGTGCATCGTAAGCAAACGCCAAACCTTCCCGAAAAGGAGTACCTACGGAATTGGAAAACTCCAGCGGCGCGGCCCCAGTACCTCCTTCACCACCGTCGATAGTGATGAAATCCGGGTAAATACCAGTGTCCACCATCGCTTTACAGATGCCCAGAAATTCACTTTTTCTACCGATACACAACTTAAAGCCAACGGGTTTAAATTCCGCCAGATCCTGCATCTGACGGATAAATTCCAACAATCCGACCGGTGTACTAAAGGCCTTATGATAAGGGGGCGACAACACATCTGTTCCTGGTTCAACCCCACGTATCCGGGCGATCTCCGGTGTATTTTTCCGTCCCGGCAGAATACCTCCATGCCCCGGCTTGGCTCCCTGCGACAATTTCAGTTCGATCATTTTTACCTGCGGAGAAGCCGTGCGCTCGGCAAACAATTCGGGAGAAAAACCACCATCCGCCGCACGGCAACCGAAGTATCCGGTACCCACCTGATAGATCAGATCTCCACCCTGCGCCTGGTGATATGGGCTGATCCCGCCTTCACCGGTATTATGTGCAAACCCACCGATCCGCGCACCTCCGTTTAGTGCTTCGATCGCGTTCTTGCTCAATGAACCGAAGCTCATAGCCGATACGTTCAGCAGGCTCGCCGAATAGGGCTGCTGACAGTGGCGGCCGCCGATACGCACCCGTGGATCGGGATCCAGTTCGTGAGCATCGAGGGCGGCAATGGAATGATTCATCCATTCATAGCCTTCTTCGTATACATCCAGTTGGGTACCAAACGGAGACGTATCAAGTTGTTTTTTTGCTCTTTGATAAACCACCGAACGGAAAATGCGACTCAATGGCCGGCCGTTGGTATCCGACTCTATAAAATACTGATACATCTTCGGCCGCAATTCTTCCATAATGTACCGGCCACGTCCCAGAAGAGGGAAATTGCGCATAATGGCGTGTTTATGCTGGAACATGTCGTAAAATCCCATCGCAATCAGCGGTACCAGGAACAGGTACAACCAGAAAATGGGTGGCCAGGCGTAATACCCCACAATAAAAACTATGGCCAGGGAGATAATGGAAAAGGCTAAAAACTCGTTTCTCATTTTAAGTATCTGATGACAGGAAACTTTTTGCTACAACTGAATGTAAGCATCCATGGAAGCTGTTAGCGAATTAATCGAAAAATGTCCGGATATTATAAACGCCTGGCAACTTTTTCAAGCAAAAAGGCGTATATTACCTAACAAATTAGTTTGTCGGCAGTAAATGGAACAGGTTTTTTTTAAAGTTTTGGAAATTTCCCACACCGATTACTGATGGTCAACGGCTTAGCGAAATTTTGAAAACCTAAAGCTGTTCCTTTTATTTTTATCCGTCTCTCAAACATCTGCGTAAATCCCTTTTAACTATGCGTCAGCTCAAAATTACGAACAAAATTACCACCAGAGAGAGTCTCGCTCTGGATAAATACCTCAACGACATCGGCAAGATCAGCCTGCTGACACCGGAGCAGGAAGCCGAGTTGGCCAGACGCATTCGGGAGGGAGATCAGGAGGCACTGGAAGTACTTACCAAGAGTAATTTGCGTTTTGTAGTATCGGTAGCCAAGCAATACCAGAATCAGGGGCTGTCCCTGAGCGATCTGATTAACGAAGGTAATGTTGGGTTAATGAAAGCCGCCCGGCGTTTTGACGAGACCAAAGGTTTCAAATTCATTTCTTACGCCGTTTGGTGGATCCGTCAGTCCATCCTGCAGGCTATTGTTGAATATTCCCGCATCGTACGTCTTCCACTAAATAAGGTAGGCTCTTATAATAAGGTGAATGAAGCCTTCATATCTTTTGTACAGGAGTTTGAACGTGAACCGACTCACGATGAACTGGCGGAATTGCTCAATATGACGCCGAAGGAGATCGCCAATATGCTGAAAGGCAACGGCCGGCATGTTTCAGTTGACGCTCC
>JAGQXH010000793.1 GCA_020436695.1 Lewinella sp.
CCCAGATCGATGCCGAAGACTTTGGATAACTGATTACTCATCTATTTTTGTTTTGTGGGTTATCGGCTTTAATGGTTGTCAGTATCAAGGAAGATTATGAATGGGGCAGTTCTTTATATTGCCACACATTTACGATTTCATGGCGCAGTAACTTCCCTTCCCAGCGATATCCGTTTTTCAACCTTTCGCTCACCTTCTTATTAAGTGTATCATCATCGGTTGGGAGTATTTTAACGGCCTTCTGACTGGTCGGATCGAAGGAGTCTTCCTGGTTATGTACCACTTCAACGCCGTGCTTATAAAGCAGATCTTCGAGATCATCCGGTATGGCGGTGAAAAATTTCCACAGCTTCTCCGTGTTGTCCTCTTCTCCTTTTAGCTTCATATCTTTGGCCAGACGTCGGATATCATCAACGACTTCAATAACATCCATGAATACCGGCCTTAACAATTTTCCGATCAGGTCATTTTTATAGGTTTGGAGCTCACTGTGTAAGTTGTCAATTATTTTTTCCTTATGCTTGTCATATTTCAGTTTGCTTTGAAATTCCTCTTTGATCAGATCCATCTTATTCTCAAGCAGTTCTAGTTGCTCACGCAATTCCTCCAGATGTGTATTACTCACACCTGCTGCAGCGAATGTATCATTCACAATTTCAAAGGGAACTTCTTTGGCTGAAGTCAAAGCTTCGGTCTCATTAGAAGCGATCACGTCTGCCTCATCGGTGAAATGCTGCTCCGATTGGGGCGTAATGCTTTTTTTTTCGTCCTCTTCTTGACGGGTGTCTTTTGGTTCGTTCATTAGATAGGTTTTTAAACCGGAGTTTGAAAATTATTTCTTATCACCCAGGTGAAAATCCCTGCCAGTGTAAATGGAATTATTTCTCTGGATGATGTTTTTAACTTTTGAGATAGTGAGTATGCTTCCTTTATGTCTTTTCCGATCTCTTCGCTTGCTTCAATCCCTGAAAATAGACGTAGGCCTGCATCTAACTTGCCGGTAATAGGATGGAGAATTATAAAGTTCATGGGTCTAGTATTTAGGTATTAAATATACGAACCATAGTAGTCATGGGACCGGGTTTCGGGGATTTTCTCAGATATTTATTTGTCAGCCTGAGCCGAATAATACTTGATTATACCCCATATAGTTCGCTTTGACAGGTTATATCGATCAGCCAACACTTCCACCGCACTGGTCTTATGGTGGTTATTCCCTTCATAGACCGGGCCGAACTCCTTTAAAATAGTGTATTTTTTTATATTCATTTCCGGTATGAGGTTGCGATCCACTATGTAAGTAATGATTCCCTGTAAAGACTCCGGGGTTTCATGACGCGAACAATATTGCTGATACTCTTCGGCCAAAAAATTCTCAAATTGATCGACCAGGTGTTTTCGATAGTCAGACATAGCAAAGAGAGTTAATCTGAGAATGGATATTCTCAAGGATTTAGTATTATTTCATTTATGTTGTAAAATGGAACTATACCAATAGCTTGTCAATACGTATTTCCTTTGAATTCCTTTTGAAAATTTAAAAGAATGCATTGCTTTTTGTTGCATTAATTTTAGATGCCGTAGAAGTTGTACTTACCTTGTACTCATAAGTGATTTAATACCAATAATATAAAAAACTGTTTGGGATACATTCGTCTTATTTGATCTATATTTGTGCATGCAGGAGTAGTAATAATTTTTCCTTTGATTTAAATGTTAAAATAAAATGCCCTCTTATACTTTTTTTAATCTTTTTGCCAATCTGGACCCGGAAAAACTGAAGCCGTTTCGTTCTTTCTTAAAAAAACGGGAAGGAGTAACGAGCCCTTCACTGCTCCTGTTTGATCAAGTCCGGAAATTTTATCCCGTCATGGACGATGAACGACTGACCCTTTCCTATTTGCACCAAAAGTTGTATGGCAAAAAAATGCCGGTGCGCGAAAAGTTAGTGTTAAATCAGCTTTCGGACTTAAGCGGCCTGCTACGTAAGTTTTTGATCTGGGAAAAACTGAATAATACACCTGCCTTGTATGATTTTCTGGAGTTGCTGGTCTTAAAAGAGTTGAATCAACCGGAACTCGTACAGCGCAAAGGGATGCAGTTGGAAAAAATGCTGGAGAGCAATACAAGCCCAACCTGTTGGGAGTTGATCTTTCGAAGCCGGCTGTATGAAGAATTCTTAAAGAACGAAAAAGATATTCCTCACGCTTCCAATGTGCAGATACTACGCAAGCTTCTTCTCGCACTGGACGAAGGAACCAGTGCCGCTCGTTTTAAATACCTGGCCTCATCGGTCAAATATCAGGAGTTCTTTTCTAAAGAGGGGACTACAGGGATAACTCCCGATCTTCATCCACCGTCGGCCTTGAGTACGGCTTATCGCCTGTGTTTTCAATTAGAGGCAAAAAATGAAGTAGAGGTGTTTCACCGATTGGAAGCTATCGTTAGGGAGAATATGACAATTCCTGCAGAAGACCGGTATGAATTGCTGACGGCACTGATCAACTTTGCTGCCAGGCAGATCAAAATGGGGCAGGATGCCTACTTCAGCAAGGCATTTGAGCTGTATAGATTTGGTCTGGAAAGTAAAATACTACTCAATGGTAGCGGCCTGACCCCCGGTAAGTTTGCAAACATCGTTAGTCTGGGATGTCATCATCGGGAATTTGACTGGACGGTAAAATTTATAAGACAGTATCATCCTTATTTACCCGTCGACAAGCAAATCCAGATCAAGTATCTTTCGCTGGCTAATGTGAAATTGGAAAGTGGATATCCGAAGCAATGTATCAATTTGCTCTCCGAGACCTCTTTTACCGATGTGATCTACCATATTCGATATCGAGCCTTGCTGATACGTGCTTTATCTTCTCTCCCGGTACTCGATGAAGAGCGTGTCTTGCAGGAAGGTCGAAATTTCAGGAGGTTTTTAAATGCACAGAGAAGTATTCAGGGGCACAATAAAGTGGCCATTGTTCACTTCATCAAATTGACCGGTGAACTGATAAAAAGGAAAAAAAGCAAAAAAGCTTTGATCGAAGAAGTGGGAAGACTGGATCCGGTCTTTCACAAGAACTGGATCATAAGTAAGCTGGCCAGCTACAGAAAACGTTAGTCCCTTAATTCAGAGACGGATCAACCACCGAGAATGATGTCATCGATGATGATGATCCCATCATCATCTCCTCCCTTGATTTTGTCAAGTTGTTCGGCAGGTAGTTGAAGCTCCTCAAAAGAGCGCGGGTTGATACTTGTGGTAGCATCCATAGTATATTGATTTTGGTGAAAAAAGCTTCCGGCCCTGCGTGGCTCGGTTTACCGGTAGCCATGAGGGAAGTAGGCAAAGGGGATACCCATTGCTGTCAGTTGTTCAATCGCCAGAATTGAGATAGTTGGGAAAGTGCCGGCCGGTGCTTTCTGCACTTCGTTTGCCGGTAACTAACAGAAGCAAAATTAATGGTCCGCTACAGGGAGATCAATCCCTTGCGGCATTTGGAAGCGTTCACCAAAATTTTGAAAAATTTGCGAAAATCAGAGATGAGACTTCGCATCGGAAGTAAAATATTGAAAGGAGGTCCAATAGCGTCGAAACAGGGAGCGGTTGGCTGTTTTGAAGATCTCAAGAACCGGGCAGTTGGCCCGGTATTGCCCGTAAATATAATGTGATATCATCATTTTCCCTTTCGGGCCTGCACCGTCGACTATCAGAAATGAATTGCAGGGAAGATGTTTATAGGTGTATATTTCAAATTGTCCATTTAACTGGTCTTGCTGAAATTCTTCTTTGACCTTTTGCAGCCGAACCAGGGAATTCTTTATTTTTTCAATACCTGTTTCTTCTTCTTCGATAACCCTCTTCCGGTCGTTGAAATAGAGTAGTGCCTCATTGGAATCGGGC
>JAGQXH010000794.1 GCA_020436695.1 Lewinella sp.
AACCTGCCCACAGGTCGCGGAATAGCTCTGCCCGGCTAAAAAGTCGGACAACCGATGTTCCGGCCCGAATTTCGACCGTATCCGCCACCCATGTCGAAGGATACACCAACGGTTCCGAAATAATACCAGTCTTTGAACGGACCTCCTCTGACGTAGGACACATCATCATCAACCGGATCGTTTACATCAATGGTAGGGTTACTCAGTGTGGCTGCCAGTTCACCATGACCTTCCAGAATATCCCGATACCTAAGCTTGACATCACTGATATCATCAAGATAATCCGTGAAAAGCTTTCTGCCGCCCAGTTCGAAGGATAAGGCCCAACTGCCCATATCGATCTTGAGACCTGCTCCAACCGGAACGGCAAGTTGTGTGAGCTTGTAGGGGGCTGCGTATCCCGGCAATCCCTGTCCCTCCGTTCCAAGTGGTTGAAGGTCCACCCAGCTACCGTCAAACAGCGTTTCCGGACGAAAGTTGAAGAGCGCGCCACCTCCAAATATATAGGAGACCAGATTGGTGCCTCCGGGAGGGCCGAGCCGGAGAATATTTAGCTCTGCAACAAAGGAGAACTCACTGATGTTGGAGCGAAAACTACGTAGAAATAACCCGCCTTCGATCGGAGTATCTTCCTGTTCCTGAACCTGACCGTGCATAAAACCCAGACGCATGGCCAGTGTACGATTAATATTGTACCGGCCGAAAAAACCGAATGCGGGTTTGAGATTTTGAAAATATAATCCGAATTCGTCCTCCGAAAGATCACCGCTGTATAAGGATACTCCTCCGGCAATCCCTAATTCAAGTGATGACTGGGCATTAGCAAATTGAGACAATGAGGCTACACAAAACAACAATAGGATTCGTTTCATAATGATAGATCAGTTTGGATATTATTCATGAGTATGTAAAAATAATACGAGTTATCAGGATATATACGAGGGGGCGACTATTTTTGTGACGCATATCAGTCACTAATTTCAATGAGTAGAAGGAAAATCAAGGATGACAGCCCAAAGGTTAAAGTAACCCGCGAGCGCGTACAAAAGGCTTTGCAGATATTTACCTATGTGCTACCCTACAAATGGTACATGGTAGCCGGTTTATTTTTCCTGATCATGGGAAGCCTTCTGTTCCTTGCGATCATGAAACTGCCGGGAGAAATCCTGAACATAGCGGGGGGAAAAGCAGAATGGGGGCTATCATTAAACAAAATTTTTACGATTTTGATCGGCCTCCTGCTCCTGCAAAGTATATTTTCTTACTTCAGAGTGCAGGTTTTTGCCATTATCAGTGAAAAGAGTATCGCGTCCCTGCGAAAAGACCTTTATTCCAAACTCATCACCTTACCGATCGTTTTTCTGGAGGAAAGGAGGGTCGGTGAACTTACCAGCCGGATAACCAGTGATGTGGGCAAGATCCAACAGGTGGTTTCCGTAACCCTGGCCGAATTTATACGGCAGCTCATACTGCTCATAGGAGGTATCGGGATTATCATGTTTACCATGTCCAAGTTAGCACTGGTCATGCTGGCTACCTTCCCACCGGCGGTATTGGTGGCCGTTTATATGGGCCGGAGACTGCGTAAGCTAATGCGGGCCCGCCAGGATCAGCTTGCACAAACCAATATAGTGGTGGAGGAAACCATGCAGAGCATACAAACCGTAAAAGCCTACACCAACGAAGGCTTCGAGGTTCGTCGCTATCTTAGTCATCTGGATGAAGTGGTTCGGGCCTCTCTGAAAGCGGCCAATATTCGCGGTTTTTTTGCCTCCTTCATCATCTTTGTGATGCTGGGTACCCTTTTTCTGATTATGTGGCGAGCCGCTGTACTCGTTCAAAGGGGCGAAATGGTGGAAGGTAACCTGATCGATTTTATTGCCTATGCGGGTATAATCGGAGGTGCCATTGCCAGCATTGGAAATTTCTACGCGGAGATCGTATCGGCCATAGGCTCAACGGAAAGAGTGTTCGACATTCTGCAGGAAGAACCGGAAATTGACCTGGCCAGTGTAGATCAGCATCCTACTTCCGAGGAGAGACTCAGTGGCCATATCCTTTATCAGGGTGTGCACTTTTCCTATCCGACGCGGCCGGATGTTCCCGTATTGAAAGGTATAGACCTGGAAGTGCAACCGGGTAAAAAAGTAGCATTGGTAGGTGCCAGCGGAGCCGGAAAATCTACGATCGTGCAGTTACTGCTGCGATATTATCAGCCGTTGGAAGGCAGTATATTGGTGGATGGCAAAAATATTGAGACTTTCGATCTTTCTAATTATCGAAAAAACCTGGCAATCGTACCCCAGGAGGTGATCCTTTTTGGTGGCTCTATCCGGGAAAACATCCGCTATGGCAAGCCTGATGCTACGGATGAAGAAATTGAAGTTGCCGCCAAAAAAGCGAATGCCCTCGAATTCATCCGATCTTTTCCCGAAGGGTTTGAAACCACCGTCGGAGAACGTGGCATAAAACTATCCGGCGGGCAGCGACAAAGAATAGCCATCGCCCGGGCCATCCTCAATGATCCGGTCATACTATTGCTGGACGAAGCAACATCCGCTCTGGATGCAGAGTCGGAAAAGGCAGTACAGGAAGCATTGAACACTTTAATGGAAGGCCGAACCTCCATCATCATTGCTCACCGGCTGGCAACGATCCGTGACGTAGATTGCATTTACGTCATAGAAGACGGATGCATAGTGGAAAGTGGCACACACACTGAATTGTCCGATAAAACGAACGGCGCGTACAGCACACTCGCCAAACTGCAATTTGATCTGACCGAGTAAAATGACCTGTGAAAAAGGAAAGAGAAATGAAGCAGAGGAGAGGGTCGTCTTCCAGTTGATCTTCATTTCTCTTTCAGATCGTCAGGAAGCTCCTACTTCCGTTGTTCCCTGGGCCATATTCCGCTCGTATTTTCTAACCAACTGGGCTTGCCGGTCGGCGATCTTGTTCAACAACTTCAGTTCCTGGTTCAGTTCCTCACCGAGGGGAGTAACATCACCGGCGATCTGAAGCTTCTTTCGTTTGCGGTTAATGTCCAGAATTTTTTCAATGGTGGTGTTCAAAGCGATTCTAGCTCTCGAAAGCTTTCTTTTGATCGATCTCTTCATCGATACAATTAGTTTGATGTCAGGCAAATGGTTAATAGATAGTTGGGCTAAAAATGTATCCGTACCTTTTCAGGCCGATACTATAGGCTAAAACAAATTTAAAAATATTTTTTGCATTGCCAAATTTAATTTCAACAGCAGGAAATTTAATTCGGTTTTGTCAAATAATACTTTCAAGCTAGATAACAATATTTTCCTTGAGTTAGGTTTGAGAAAATAGAAATAAAAACTGTTAAAGTCCGATATTGTATTACCACAAAGATTTTTTCTTACTACTTCGGCTGCTACCTCCGATGCCTAATACCCCCAACAGACCTCGGGTCAGCTCCCGGGCAATGGTACGTCCGATCTGGCGGGTGGTGGTGCTGTTGATCACTTTTTCAAGGGTGCTTTTTTCGGCACGACGGCTGGAGGTCTTCCGGGCTTTTGCCTGCTGTTGCTTCAATTCTTCCTGCCGTTCACTGGCCTGGGCTTCCTCGATCTTTTCCGTCAGGATCTCATAGGCGCTTTCCCGGTCGATCACCTCATTGTATTTTTTTGCCAGATAAGATTTCTGCAAAATCGACTTGATCTCGGCAGGTGTGAGCACATCCATACGCGACTGCGGCGCACGCAGCATGCAGTGTACAAGGGGCGTGGGAATACCTTTTTCATTCAGTGCCGTTACCAGGGCTTCACCGATCCCCAGTTCGGTAAGCAGTTGATCCACATCGTAATAATCCGTAAGCGGATAATTCTCTGCTGCCAGTCGGATCGCCTTGCGATCTTTAGC
>JAGQXH010000795.1 GCA_020436695.1 Lewinella sp.
CTCTCCCACGCAGGAATTCTGCGGGCTGGATTCTCTTTAGGGTTAGGGCGCGGGAAGGAAAAATCCTAAAGTTGACGACATTGAGGATACAGCCTGCGCTGCAGCGTCAGCAAAACTCTGTTTTGCAAAAGTGTCCACCCTATTCCACCAATTTCATAGCTCTTTCCAGTAATTGATAATTCAGCCCGTCAAATAGCCGCTGGTTCTGTTTTTTTATCGCTTCGGCCTCGCTAGGCTGTTTGAGTGCCGTGGACAATGCCCAGCGCGTAGCCGTCGGTAAGCCTTCCTGATCACCATATTGATTAATGACCAGATCCGTTAATGCATCGGGTTCCATCAACTGAAAACCTAAAACCGCATCCAGACTGTTCCGATGCGGAAATTGCCTGGTATAGGTCAATATGCGCCCTCGTGCTTCCTGTGCATTTTGCTTCTTGCTGGATTGATCAAAAGCGTAAGCCAAGAGGTAATCTGCCAGACGCTCATCGGGATCGTAGGGCTTGCCTACTCCCAGTCGTTCAGGCCATTCTTTGTAAGCTTCCAACGTTTGGATAGCCGGCTGAAATTGTTTAGCCTGCAATTGCTCAAGGGCATATCCCAGGTGTGCCCACTCATAAAGTCGGCGACTTTCCGAAGCCCCTTCAAAAGGCAATACCTCCAATTTATTCAGGATATCAATAGCTGCTTCATATCGATCATTATAGATCAGCGCCCGCACGTAATCCATCCCCAGCGAATAATCCTCCGGAAACTGGCGATATGCTTTTTCGCTGTTGGCCAGCGCTGCTTCAAATTCACCGTGTTGCTGGTGATACTCGGTGAGTTTATGCCGGATGCGCCAACTTTTCGGCTGAAGTTTTAGGGCATGTTGCAGATCATCCAGAGCGGTCAGAGACTGTTTATTACTTTCGCGTACGGCGGCACGGGTAAGATAGAAATAAGGGTAATCCGGCTTTGATCCCAGCGATTCAAAAAACATGGATGCTTCCTCCTGACGGCCCATTCCCCAAAGATTCAGGCCGTAATAATAGGTGAATTTCCAGTGGTCGTTCCGGCTTTTTGCCCACGCCAGGGCTTCCAGCGTCTCCCTACGGAAAGGAAATACCTGATCCGGGGATTGATCCGCTACCGTTTGTAGTAAGGTCGGATCTTGTTGTAAAAATGCTTTCCAGATGGTGATCAACGGATGCTGACCGGCCGTTTCCAGTACGGACCGTGCAGTCTGGGTTTGGCCCAAGTGGTAGTAGATCGAAGCAACTTCCAAAAAGGACTGGTAAGGTAATTCGCTTTGGACATTTTCTACGAACCGGCTTTTGCTCTGATCATTATCATTCAGTAAGTACTGTTCGAAATTGGCAAAATGCGACAAAGGGTCCAACTCTAAAAGGGTGTTGATCACCTCCTGTGCTTTGTCTTTTCGGTTATTTAGCCGGTAGGCAACTGCCAGTACCTGCATGGCCTGGACATTAAAGCGGTTATAGTCCAGTGCCTGTAGACTGTAACGGATCGCCTCTTTCAACTCATTTTCCCTGAGGAAGATCGCAGCCATAATGCCATAGGCAGCCGAGCGAAATTCCATGGAACGGGCCGCCCAACCCAGTGCTTCTTTCGCGTTGAGCTCATCATGCTTAGCCAGGTACAAGATCCCCGCCAGATAATTTGCTCCGGGATGGTAGGTATCTAAAGACAATGCCTGCCGGGCCTGAGCCAGGCCCTCATCGTATAGCCCCTGGCGGTAGTACAATTCGGCTAGTGCGGTAAGTGCTTCCAGGTGAGCCGGATTGTCGGCCAGGCATGCTTTCAGCAACGTTTCCGCTTTGGCATATTCCCGAAAGTCCATGGCCTCTATGCCGGCCCGGTAATTAAGTTCTGCCGGAGGCACGTTCGCCAGTTTCGGTTTTAAGAAGGGGCGATCCAGTTGTAGATGTTGCGGGTCACTGCTATAGTCCAGTTCCATCTCTTCCACCGTGATCCGAAAAGGCTGCCCGGAGTCCGGCCAATCTATTGTCTCATCGTATACATCCATAGCAGCCAGACTAACGCTTTTTTCCAGCAGCAATTGATCTCCCTGATATACCTTCAGCGTACCCGCCGCCTGCTCCAGCGCGTTGATCCCGATCTGTAGCCGGTCATCCTGTTGCTGCACATGAAGAACGGCAGTAGGAGATACATCCGTTAGCCCTCCTATCGATTTTACCGGAAACCAAAGCTCCCGCCATTGATCAGTGGCATAAGGAGGAAATACCGCCTGGGTGACCGGATTACTGTCACTTCCAGGAGAATATTGGTTGAATAAACGGCCGGCCTGAAATTCGATGTATTGCCCATCGGTATCCGTCAGCAGATCTTCCCAGATGCCACCACCGCGGGCTAAAGACCACAGCCAGAGCTTTTGCCCGGGCATCTCTTCGTAAGGAGACCAGTGACCGAAGCCATAGCCCTGATCGTGGAAATAACCGCCGAAAAAGTCATTGTATTCGCCGACTACATGGTAAGATTTGTGCGAGAGGAAATCGTTTTCCCGGTACTCGGAAATATGCCGGCCATATTCGTTCGGCCAGGGATGCGGATCGCCGCCGTGTTCCAGGTATTGGTTGCCGGGGCAGTAAAATTCGAGATCGTTCGTGGCAAAAGCCGCACCGGTCATCCAGTTGTAATAGGACTGGTGCAAAGGGGTGGGATTGTACCAGACAGCCTGCGTTTCGAAGTAGGCTTTGTCTTTAGGTAAGTGAATACGGACACGCCACTGGGTGCGGGAGGCCAGATCAATGTTTCCCACCCAACAACTCACGCTGCCGTCGGCCTCTTCCACCACCTTATAATCCACTGGAGTAGCCGTGGACGGATGATGACCGATAATACCGAAGTTGAATTCAATTCCTCCGGAAGTCCAGGGGCCGCGCATTGCAATATTGCGGAATTTCAGTACCTCATTGCGATAGATGAATTCCTGCCCCGTCGATTTTTCGCGCGCACCCCACACTTTCCCGCCTACCTCCGGCAGTACCCACAGTTCGATGAAATCATTCTCCATATGGACCACTTTCCAGTTTTGTTCCTGTGCTTCGTTGGTGTATCCCTCGTATTTAAAGTAGGGGTAGATCTTGGGATTGGACACCAGAATGGGGATCGGATCGGGATCGTTGAAGGGGTAGGTGGTTAAGGGCAGGTGCTCTACTGTGATACGCGCTGACTGGGCAGTGCTGAATTGATGATAGAACAGGACCAGAAGGAAAACCAAAATTCGGTGAGTAATGAACATTAGGCGATGCTTTAAGATGGTAGAAGTCGATAAAAATAAGGAATAATGATCAGTTTGTGTGCGTGCACGGTAATTTTTAAATTCATCTTCTGAAAACCGGACCTCCACCGGACAAACCTGGCTATACTAAGCCTAGATCAGGTCTGAATTACCGTTCAGAACATTTTTATGACCATTCAGAACATTAACTGATTAAAAGCAGGGCAGCCTCAAAAATGTCCTTTTGAGGCTGCCCTGTTTTTGGGGTATTATACAACAGCCTTTGGATAACAATGAAAGAAAGGATCAGGTATTGATCTTCAAATGAGGACTTTAACCCAACCTTTTTCCCTAATTTTGGGAGACTTAGTAGTTTGACGGAAATAACTTGTACCAGTTATTTTTTATCCGTCCCTTATCATAAAATTAAAAACGATGAACCAAAAAAGAACCACCCGTCGTCAGGTGCTGGCCGGACTGGCTGCGCTGGGCGGTGCCACGTTACTACCGGCTGCAGCTACAGCCCGGGTCAGACCCGAAGTGATCCCTGCCAAAAAAGAAGAGACCTTCACCTTCAGCCTTAATACCAGTACCATCATGGGGCATAAGCAGGGGATTGTCAAGGATATTCAGACGATAGCCAAG
>JAGQXH010000796.1 GCA_020436695.1 Lewinella sp.
TGGTTCATTTATTTTTGCTCCATCACTAATCTTGTATTTTAGTGAAAACAACACCCCATAATGGATACATTCACCAGACTTTTCCCTTTTATAGCACTTCTACTTTCCTATTCCTCTTTGGCACAAACCCCAGTGCGGCCGGAAATCACCCCTAATCAGACCTATCGCTTTGAAGCGATTGGTGCCGAACAAGGGCTCCCTCATAAGACAGTCAATGAGATCTTCCAGGATCATTTGGGATTCATTTGGCTGGGCACCCCGGTGGGCCTCGTCAAGTATGACGGTTATAATTTCAAGACCTATCCATATGAATGGATAGACACTACCTCAAAAATGTCCTATTCTGAACCACTCAAAGTAGGGGCGATCACTGAAGACCCGGATGGTGACTTATGGGTAGGACGCTATTACGGAAACAATGAACAGCCGGTACTTTTTCGCTTTGACCGGAAAACCGAGCAGCTAATCCCCTATTTGTTTGAAGTAAGCGGAAAAGCCAGTAATAATGAGGTGCTGGAAATATCTACTGATCGGGAATTTCTCTGGATACTGACTCCAAAACTTTTTCGATTCAAGCGGAACGGTCGGCCACCTATAGAAACATTAGAAGTACTGCAAAGGGGAGATCGGGGTTTGTTGGACGACACCTTTGCCGATTTAATGCGAGATCAGCAGGGAAGACTCTGGTTGCCTACCTGGAAAGGCACTTATGAATGGATCGCCGAACAAGACAGTTTTCGATTTCATCCCATAAAACTTCCTCCGGCAGAGGCAGTGCAAAGGAGATATACTTATAATCATCTGATCCAAACCAAGGATCAAACATTTTGGGCCTTTCCGTATTTGCCTGGGTACGCTGTAAAACTTAGCTTGGTTAGCGGAGATCAGGAAATCATGAGCAATCGGCAACTGATACCGTCCAATACTTCACTACATACAGCGTCCGGATCGATCTGGCTGGGCCGACGCCCCGGTAAAGGTGGTATTCAGGTTTTTGATCCTATAAGCCGGCAGCTAAGAAATATGGATATTCAGTTGGAAGGCACTAATTTTTTTCCCCTATCGCGCGTACTGGATATATTCCAGGACTACAGTGGTTCGGTTTGGGTCGGCACAGAATATGGGCCTCTGCTAAAATATGAAAAGCAAAAAAATGAATTCCGCCACTTATACTTCCAGGCTGACCATGACAATACTCTAAGCCATGATCAGGTAACGGCTATTCGACAGGATAAAGAAGGGAAATACTGGTTCACCACCATGGGAGGAGGGCTAAACCGTTGGGACAGGCAGACCAATACTTTTCAAACCTATAGGGCTCATTCTGGAAACCGCAATCTCCCGCTTACTGATCTTTCGCTGGGTTTAGAAGTTGCCGATGACGGCACCATTTGGTTCGGAGAGGTATTTCAAATAGGTTCTTTTGATATTTCCACTGGAATGTTTAAGCATTACCTGGCAGTCGGCGGCTCTGTATGGGCACTTTTAGAAGATACCCAGAATCGCCTTTGGGCAACCAAGGACGTAGGCGGGTTATGGCGCTTCGATCGAGAGAAAGATGAATTTCTTCAGGTGGATCTCCTGAACCCCAATGACTCCACTCAAACTTTAAACCTCCGTTTGAGAAGCATCTATCAGGATAGTCAGGGACATCTTTGGCTAGAGACTTTTGAATCTCCAATAAGCGGTTGTCTTTGGTATAATCCGGAAACGAAAGCCGTGAAACTATTCGATCTGCCCGAAGCGAGATCCTTTCATGAAGATCGCCACGGCTATCTTTGGATAGGCACTGTCAACGGTTTGATTCGGCTGGAACCATCCACCGGAAAATATGATTGTTACCGACAGGAGGATGGACTACCCAATAACACCATTAATGCCGTTCTGGAAGATAAGAATGGTGATCTCTGGCTTGCAACCGACAATGGCTTATCTTGCTTGCAACCGAAAGATCGTATTTTTCGTAATTATTTTAAATCAGACGGGTTACCGGGCAATGAATTTTATCCAGCCGGCTATCAAAATGAGGAGGGAGAGTTATTTTTTGCAACCACTCAGGGTCTGCTTTATTTTCATCCTGATAGTATTAAGTCCAATAATATTCCTCCCCAACTGGTATTTACGGGGATAGATCTTTTTGGAAAGGAAATAGCGGTAGATTTCAATGGACCACTTACCCAACATATTTCCATTACCAAGGCAGTTCGTTTCTCCCACTGGCAAAATGATCTCACCATACACTATGCTGCTCTGCATTTTAAGAACCCAGCCAAGAACAGTTATCAGGTCAAGTTGGACAACTACGATGAGGAATGGCAAGCCGCAAACCATCAAAATTTTGCTAATTACACCAATCTCGATCCCGGCCAATATACTTTTCGGCTTAGGGCTGCCAACAGTGACGGTATCTGGAACGAAGAAGAAATTGCCTTAAGCATCATCATACGTCCTCCCTGGTATTGGAATATCTATTCTCAAATACTCTATTTAGTTCTGATCACCGGCGGAGCTATCGCTTTCTACCACTTCCAACTCAATCGCCGCCTGGCCAAGGTCGAAGCTGAGCGTCTGCGCGAAATCGATGAGACGAGGACCAAACTATATACCAATATCACCCACGAATTCCGCACCCCGCTAACCGTCATTCAGGGTGTTACTGAGTGGATCCGGGAACACAAGACTGAAAAAGAGATCATTCAGCGCAATAGCCGAAATCTACTGACGCTGGTCGATCGGATGCTGGACTGGGCCAAGTTCGAGGCCGGCCAGCTCCGGCCCAGAATGATCCAGGGCAATATATTACCCTATCTGGGCTACATCACCGAATCTTTTCACTCCCTGGCTATTAATGAAAAAATCAATCTGAATTTTTATACCGATCAGGAGCAACTGGTCATGGACTACGATCCGGAAAAGATTCTACAGATCCTGTCGAATTTGATCTCCAACGCCATTAAGTTTACTCGTGAGTACGGAAAAGTGAGCATTACAGCCCGAGAAAGCAAGCGTGGCGGAAGCTCTCAGCTGATAGTAGAAATAAAGGACACTGGCATCGGTATCGGAGCGGAAGAATTACAGCGTATTTTCAAACGTTTCGAACGGATCGAATCTGAATCAACACACCACATTGCAGGTACAGGCATTGGCCTGGCTTTCACGAAAGAACTGGTACAAATGATGAACGGTGAGATTTGGGTAGAGAGCCGGCTTGGTCAAGGAAGTACTTTCACGGTTGTATTGCCGGTAAGCAATTCGTCCATTTCGGAGGTAGATGATCCGGTTATTCACAGCTTTCCTGTTACTGCGGCCGTCACCGAAGCGGAAGAGGCCGGTACTGATCCGACAGATACCCAAACGGTCGAAGGCGGCAGCATGGAGCTGCCCCGTTTGCTCATAGTTGAAGATAATCTCGATGTAATGAAGTATATCGCTTCCTGCCTACAGCGTGATTATGAACTGCTTTTTGCCCGTGACGGTCGTGATGGTATCAACCGCGCCTTTGAGTATATTCCAGATATCATCATCAGCGATGTGATGATGCCCGAGGTGGATGGGTTTACGTTGTGTAGCACCCTGAAGCAGGACGAACGCACCAGTCACATCCCGATCATTTTGCTAACGGCCAAAGCAGATATGGCTTCCAAACTGGAAGGCCTCGCATACGGTGCTGATGCCTATTTGATCAAGCCGTTCCACCACACAGAACTGGATATCCGCTTGCGCAAACTGATTGAACTGCGGCGCCAGTTACAGGACCGGTATAGGCGGCCGGATTTTCAGATAGAACCGGCCACAGACAAGGAAGATACTTTCGTACTGAAGGTGCGAGAACTAGTTTTAACACATCTCAAGGATGATCCCT
>JAGQXH010000797.1 GCA_020436695.1 Lewinella sp.
TATCTATCGTTAAAGAAATTGATTTTTGCGGAAATAATAAATAACTTTCCCGCTTAGATACACTCACTATGCAACAAATCCCCAAGTTAATCGCCACAATACTGTGGTTGATGAGCCCGCTGTTATTGTTAGGTCAGGATCCTTTCTTCACACACTTCTATGGTAATGAGGCCCTGTTTAATCCGGCGCTGACCGGGAATAGCGGAGCCCTCAGCATAAAGCTCAAAGCCAAACATCAGTGGCATTCTTCCTCAACCGCCGGTTACCGGACCTATCTTGCCGCTTTGGAAGAAAGTCTTCCCTGTAGTTTTTTTGATTATGGCGTATCCGTCCTGCAGGATATGGAAGGGGATAGCTATTTGCGCACGCAGCAGTTTGGTGTCGGTCTGGCCAGTCCGCTGCCGATCGCAACGGGACTATCCGGCAATCTGCTGCAACTCCGGCTGGGGATCAATATACTCTGGGCTCAACAATATGTCGACTACAGTCGCCTGCTGTTTATCGATCAGTTGGACCCGAAGTACGGTCAGACCAATGCTAACGGCCAGTCGATACCTACTGCCTTTGTGCCCCCCAATGACGGCCGCTCGGAATGGTATTTTAAACCTTCCGGTGGTTTTGCCCTGCAATATGTGATCAATCCCAAAAGTGTAAAAGCTACTGCTATTAACCTGGGTGGCGCTATCCACAATGTCGTTTCGCTGCAGTCGTGGTCTGTGCTGGGACTGGAATCCCAGGTATTGCCCCGTTATTCTGCTTTTCTGAATGTAGAATTTGTGCTTGGATATTTGCAGCAGCAATATGTGTCTTTCAAGCCGCAGTTGTTCTGGCAGGATCAGCAGGGACTGACCTATTGGGAGACTGGAGGGATGATTTCTTTCAGCAAACTGGTCTCGGCCGGCATGTATTATCATGGAAGCCGCCCCAAGGATGGTCTCGCCCCTACCAACTGGGGAAGTGCGCAACTGGAAGTCGGGTTTTTTCCGGGACCGGGCAGCCGGATAGATCTGGGTTTCGGATATGCCTTTAATTTTTCGGGCTTACGCAACCAGGTGGCCAATGTCTATGAACTGAGCGTGCGTTTCAGTTTCGCCAAAAGCCCGATGTGCAGCCTGGCCGGTGCCCCGGCACCCTATGACACCAAGGGGGCATTGCCTTGTCCCACGCTTCGTCGATCCACCAAAAGCAAGATCTACGAGAACATATGGTACAATAACTAAATCCATTGAAGTGATTATTGATAGTAAGCATTCTTTTTCCAGATTTCTAGGTGTTGTGCTGACCATCTCATTGGGAAGTTTTCCTTTGATGGCCCAGGATATCATTTGCCCATCCATCGACTGCGGCAATTTGAATGTCAACTTTAACAACTCGGGGCAAGTGGTTTTTTGTGAAGGCTCTACCATTACGCTGTCGAATGAAAGTACTACCGGATTTGATTTCTTCATTATAGACTGGGGGGATGGCGCTGTTGATACACTGATGAATTACGATGATGCACAGCACAAGTACGACATACCGGATAGCTTGGTCTGCCAGACTCCTCAACAATCTTTTTCAGTTACTTTCCGCGGAGTGGCCATCTGTGCTGAAGGTAATAGCTGCCAGGAGGGGGCATTCGGTTTTGGTATCAAACCGGAACCGTTCGCCGCTTTTGGTGTAAACGGAGATGTTTGTATTTCCACACCATTCGCACCGAATGATCTGAGTTGTCATGCCGAATCTTACCTTTGGGATTTTGGAGATGGAATGACTTCTAACGATCCTAACCCAAGTCACCAATATGCTGCTCCGGGGACTTACAAGGTTACTCAGACTGTATCCAACGGCTGCGGCTTGGATATGACGATGAGAATGGTAACCGTAGTGGGGGAACCGGAAGCCAGCTTTACTCAAAGTGCTGACGGTGGCTGTACCAATACTGTGATCGATTTCAGCGACCAGTCCAATGAGTTTAGTACAACGTCCTGGACAATATCTCCTGTAGGCGATGAGCACTGGGTATTTACGGATACGCTGATGAGTCTTTCTTCCTCCGAGATCTCTGTACGCTTTAAAAGGTCGCAGGATTATACAGTGCGCCTGACTGCTTCAAATGCTTGTGGAAGCGATATCGAGGAAACCCTGCTCACCTTCGAAGAAGCACCTAAAGTGCAGATCAACGCCCCGCAGCCGGGTTGTGATGAAGTAACACTCACTGCGGCGGACCTTGGTTTTCAGGTGGATGGGAATTTTGATCAGGTTCGTTGGGAATTTGAAAATGGAATACCGGCTTCGGCTATCGGAGAAGATTTCGGAAGTGTCACTTTTAATCAAAACGGTACCATACGCCTGACGGTGGAGGGAAGTTGCGGCAATCTGAATGAAACGCTCGATGTGATCGTGATCCAAAGTAGCGCCATTGCCATGCCGACGCCGCCGGATTATTGCACGGGCTCCACTCCGGATACCCTTATTGCCACTCCGGCAGGAGGGACCTGGTCCGGAACGGGAGTCAGTACGGATGGCGTATTTGATCCGGCGATAGGAGCGGGAACTTACACGCTGACCTATCGGCTTAATAATGCCCCCTGTAATGATGAGGCCGGCCTAACGATTACGGTAACGGAATCGGAGATGGTGACGGTGGAAGATCAGACCTTCTGCCTGGACAGTCCAGCCGGTAGTCTGTCCGCAAATCCCACCGGTGGAAGTTGGAGCGGTCCTGGTATTGCTGATCCCACTTCCGGTCTCTTTGATCCTGTCCAGAGCGGAGTTGGGAATTTTCAACCGGTTTATACCTACATCGATCCGAACGGATGTGAAGTGATGGCGAGCCCTCTGATCACCGTAGATGCGGTGCCGGAGATCACCTTGCCGGATACCTTGCAGCTCTGTTTAACCGATTCAGACATCGACCTGCTGAGTACTTCCGGCATAACCGCCAATCCGAACGGAGGGAGCTTTTTTTGGTCCGGACCCGGAGTAACGAATGCTGTGGGAACTTTTAATGCCGCTGATGCCGGGTTAACGGCCGGTATTTATGAACTGTCCGTAGTATATCAGCGTAATGCCTGTGAAGTAAGCTCGCCGGTTATTGTGGAACTCACCACCTTGGAACCTTTAGTGATTGATCCGGTTGATCCGGTTTGCATTTCACAAAACACCCAACAACTGACGGCTAATCTGTCCGGTATCTGGTCTGGGCCGGGCATTGATCCGACTTCCGGCCTGATCGATCTACAGGCAGCCGGTGGCGGAATGCATACCTATACAGTGGTTTATGCTCCCGGTACTTCCTGTGCGCAAACGGAAAGTATTACGCTTGAAGTGATCGATCTGGGAGCCGTAGTCACTGCCGGATCTGCAGAGTCTGTTTGTGAAGGCCCCGCTACTCACACCCTCAGCGGCGCCAGTCCCGCTAACGGTACCTGGGCGGGGGAGGGGGTTATTGATGCGGCTTCCGGAACGATCGATCTCAGTGTATTGATGCCCGGACAAACTTATACTTATGAGTATTGTGTGGAAAGCCAGCAGGTACAGGGCTGTACGGCCTGTAGTACCAAGACGTTTACTTATGACCCGAAACCGCAGGCCGGCTTTACCTTCGAAGGCAGCCCCTGCATAAATGAGACATTTACTTTATTGCCCACCCAACCGGGATTGAGCTACCGCTGGGATTTCGGAGACGGTGGAACCAGTCAGGACGAAAATCCGACGCATACCTATACCAGTCCGGGGAATAAGATTTTGCTGCAGGTTGTGACAACCGCTGCCGGTTGCTCAGATACTACCAGTCAGGACTTATACATTACGAGCCCACCGACTGCTGCCTTCGATCTGCTGGACACCGAAGGATGTGCCCCTTTTTCCCT
>JAGQXH010000798.1 GCA_020436695.1 Lewinella sp.
TGCCGATTCCTACGCCCCATCTACCACAATGACACTATTCAGGTACGCCTGACCTGCAAAGAAAAAATGGAGCGGGAAAGCAAAGGTAAAGAGCATCCTTCCGGTGTAGTAAAATGGTACGTGGAGATCTTCGACCAGGACATGGACCTGGTGGCCTTTGCCACGATCCTTACCCTGGTCACGAAGCGATCTCCTTTTTTTAGTTACAGTATTGAAAAGGTCGAAGAACTCCTACTGGGTCTCACGCAAGATACTCCCGCCCAATGGGGCCTGATGAGCGCCCAGCACATGGTGGAACACATCGAGTATTTCAACCAGATCGCCTTGCGTAAGATCGAAGTGGAACGCGTCACTCCGGAGGAAAAATTGGAGAAATACACCGAAAGTCTGTATAATTACCGGCTGATGCCGCAGAGCTTTGAGATCCCGATCCTGCGCCAGGGGAAAACCGAAGACCTCCGTTTTGATTCACTGGAAGCCGCTAAGACAGCACTGATCAATAGCCTGAAAGAAGTGGAAGAGCGGTACCGAACCGATCCTGATTTCCGGGCTTACAATGCGGTTTTCGGCGATCTGAACCACTACGAGTGGAAACTGTTCTGTCAAAAGCATCTGCAACATCATTTTTCACAATTCGGCCTGCTTTAAAAATCCATCTGATGTCCGAAGCTTACGTCCATACCGTCCTGCTAAAAGAGGGTTTGTTAGAGATCACTTTTTATCATCCCAAACATAATTCCCTGCCAAGCACGCTGCTGCGGGAACTGGCCGATGCGATCACAGGGGCCGGAGCCGATAAAGCGGTACAGGTCATCATTTTAAAAAGCGACGGCGATCGCACCTTCTGCGCTGGAGCCAGCTTTGATGAGCTGGTCGCCATCAACGATTTTCCAACCGGGAAAAAGTTCTTCATGGGCTTTGCCAATGTGATCAACGCCTGCCGGAAATGTCCAAAGCTGATCATCGGTCGAGTACAGGGCAAAGCCGTTGGCGGCGGTGTAGGACTGGCGGCAGCGGTAGATTACTGTCTGGCTACGCAATACGCGGCCGTCAAACTTAGTGAACTCAACGTCGGCATCGGTCCGTTTGTAGTTGGTCCAGCCGTTGAACGCAAGATCGGGCTTTCTGCCTTCAGCCAGTTGACGATCAACGGAAATGAATTTCAGTCCGCCGGCTGGGCCCGGGAAAAGGGGCTGTATGCAGAAGTATTCGATAATGTCGACCAACTGGATGCCGCCGTCCTTCAATTAGCGGACTTTTTGCTGGCCACTAATCCCGAAGCACAATCCCAGCTCAAACAAATGTTCTGGCAAAATTGCGAGCACTGGGATGAGCTGTTGGAAGAACGCGCGGAAATGAGCGGCCGACTGGTACTTTCCGACTTTACCAAACAGGCGCTGGCCAGGTATAGTTGACCTCCTCCTCCAATTTTGTATCTTTCCCGGCATTCAGAAAGACCTACAAAAATATCCGGTATGCTCTTCTTCGCCTTCCACAGCACCCGTGGTGCTAATCTCTTTAATTTTCATCGGACCAAAGTGATCATCAGCTTTTGTTGCCTGTTTTTATTGGGTAGTCAAATATTGCCTGCGCAATCTGCGGAAGAACTGGCACAACAGGTCCAGATCCGCCGCACCGAATACGGCGTACCCCATATTCTGGCCCCGAATCTCAGAGGGGGCGCTTTCGGGTTGGCCTACTGTGAATTGGAAGATTACGGCGAACGCGTTATCGTTCCGCTGGTGGCTGCCCGGGGAGATCTGGCCGTATTGGAGGGTTTTTCCGCCATCGAAAGCGATCTGATCAATCAATTGGGTTACGAACGAGCCGCCGCCACCTATCATCTCCTCGATGTGGAAACCAGGGAAATGATGGAAGGCTTCGCACAGGGCATCAATTTCTACCTGGAAAAACACCCCGACGCCTTCCCTCAATATAAAGGTTGGCAATTTACGGGATACGATATTGCGGCCCTGACTACCGGCGTGATCACCGAAACCGATGGCCGCCGGTTCGTTACACAAATGAAGCGAAGAAAGGCAGCACAGGAACAACTCCAACTCAATGAAGCCGGTTCCAATGCCTGGGCCTTTGCTCCTTCCCGCACAAGATCCGGGCATGCCATTCTGGTGCGCAATCCGCACCTGTCGTGGACGGCCGGGTACTACGAGGCGCAACTCACCGTACCCGGTTTGCTCAACTTTTACGGCGATTTCCGCATCGGTGGCGTCTTTGCCATTATCGGCGGGTTCAATGAACACCTGGGTTGGTCAACCACCAATAATCATCCCGACCTGAATGAGGTCTATGCCCTACAGGCAGATCCGGAGCAGGCGGATCACTATCTGATAGATGGACTTTCGTTTCCACTGGAAAGAAAGTTGGTCCGGGCGGAATTTAAGAACGGTAACGCACTGGCTCTCGAAACCCGCGAACTGCTTTTTACCCCCTACGGCCCGGTCATTCACCGGGAAGACGGAAAGATCTATGTACTGAAACAAGCCGGTGACGGGGAATATCGTCGCGGTCAGCAGTTTACCCGTATGCTCCTCGCCAAAAACCTGGAAGAGTGGAAGGACGCCATGCGCATGCAGGCCATCACGGCGTCCAATTACACCTACGCCGATGCCGATGGCAACATCTTCTACGTTTGGAATGCAACTACTCCCGATCTGCCGCTTGCTTCCGGTGGAGATACCGCTGCGGTGGCGGTGCAAAAGTCCAGTCAGATCTGGAGCAAGATCGTTCCCTTCGACGATCTACCGCAATTACACAACCCCAAAGGCGGGTATTTACACAACGAAAATGATCCTTTTCACTTTACCAATCTGCATGAGATACTGCAACCCGACCAGTTCCCGGCCAATTTTCCTCAACCGCAGCTCCGGCAGCGCAGTCAGCTCAGTCTGCTGCTAATCGACAATGAAGATAAAATGAGCCTGGAAGAAGTGGTGGCCCGCAAACACAGCATGCGCATGCTGGTGGCCGAACAGCTAAAACCGGAGCTGATCAAAGCGGTCCGGGCCGGTAAACCCAAACGGGAAGTACGCAAGGCCATCGATCATCTGGAAGCCTGGGATAATACAGTGGCGGCTGAAAGCCGGGGCGGGGTCCTGTTTGAAAACTGGTTTGTCAACTATTCGGAAATGATGAAGGGCAAGG
Organism: Lewinella sp.; assembly: GCA_020436695.1. Taxonomy (GTDB): domain Bacteria; phylum Bacteroidota; class Bacteroidia; order Chitinophagales; family Saprospiraceae; genus Flavilitoribacter. The sequence goes on from JAGQXH010000798.1 coordinate 3,163, forward strand.
AGGTATATGCCACGCCCTGGTCATTCGACGATCCGATGGGCACGCCGCACGGTCTGGCAGATCCGGCAAAAGCTGCGGCAGCTTTTCAGGCATCACTGGATTCCCTCACCGCAAAATACGGCACCTGGGATCTGGCCTGGGGTGAGGTGCATCGGCTGCGACTCGGCAAGTTGGACCTGCCCGTCGGTGGTGGCGCGGGAGGACTCGGTTGTTTCCGCGTACTCTGGTTCAGTGAAGATAAGGATGGGAAACAACGCATCCGGGGTGGCGACGGCTGGCAACTGGCCGTAGAATTCAGTGATCCGCCTCGTGCCTATTCCGTGCTCGCTTACGGACAATCTAACGATGAAAATTCTCCACATCATACTGATCAGGCAGAACTGTTCGTCAATAATAAGATGAAAAAGGTGGCTTATACTGAGGAAGATATTCGGCAGATGCTGCTGGAGGAATATCATCCCGGGGAAAAGTAAAAAATCGATCAAACCCATGCAATTCAACCATAAAGTAGCCGTGATCACCGGCGCCGGACAGGGAATCGGCCTGGAAATAGCCCGTCAACTGGCCGCCGCAGGTGCAAAAGTCATCCTCAATGATCTGGACCCGGCTTTAGCCGAACAGGCTGCCCGAAGCGTAGGAAAAAACTGCACCGCCATCGCCGGAGATTCCAGCGATCCAG
>JAGQXH010000799.1 GCA_020436695.1 Lewinella sp.
TATTTCGCTAAGCCATTGACTAACAGGAAATGGTGTGCGAAATTTTCAAAACCTCTGAAAAAAATTGGTTAATTTATTTCCGTCAAACTACTAAGATCAATAGATTAAACCCGGCCCTATGTGTTTCGCCCAACCGCTCTCCCTGATCTTTTGTATCGCCGTTGTTTCACTTTCGGCCCAGATCGATCGCATTCAGATCCCGCAACCGGTAGTCATTACCGGAAAGGTCCTGGACCATAAACGTTTCCCAGATCGGTCCACGCTTTCATTTATTGTAGATGATCTCGGTACCATGGAAAAACTGGAATATACGACCGGGATAGAAGAAGACGGAAGCTTTGCGGTGCGTTTTGACCGTTATCACCCACAGGATATTTACCTTAGTTACGGTCGGGGATTCTGGCTTTTGGTGCAACCGGGAGATAGTATTCACCTTGAATTTGAGGCAAAGCGCCTGCGAATGAAGAGACTGCGTTCGGCGAGAATAGCCGGAGATCAAGCCGCTGTAAATACTTTATTTCTGAAGTATCAACAGAAATATTCCCGTTTGTTGAGCAACTGGAAAAACACCAAATGGACCCGTAGATACGATGCTGAAAACTACCGGGCCAAATGGGAACAACGGATCCGTCTGCGCAGAAAAAAAGACGAAAATTTTATTCGGAAATTCCAGCCACCGGCCATGTTGCAGGACTGGATACGCAACAACACCCAGGCCGATTATTATCGACTGCTGTTGTTTTATCCGGGTTTGCGTAAAACCCTGCGAGATCTTCCTGTAGATACCAATCTGGTAGGAGATGACTACTACGACTTTCTCAGTAGCTTTCCGGTTTATAACTGGTCCTCTCTGGAGAATATTCCCACTTCCCGTCACCTGACGATTGGATATGTTTGGCGCTATTTTGGCCTACAGGCACAACAGGAGGCTGCCGCTAATCCGAGGCTTGACCGGGATTCTATTTTGCTGGAAAAAATATCCGTTCAATTAGGCTCCGACACTATTCTGCATCAATTGGCCCTGACCAGTTTCCTAAACTACTGCCTCAGCAATTATGATCTTAGTAAATATCACCGCTACGCCCGACAGTGGATAGGAGAGGAGTTGACGTTTTCTTTTCTCGTTGATCCGTTACAGGCCAGAGCACGGGCGTTGGAAAAGCAGATAGATCATCCGCAGTTAACTACAAACACCATACTGGAAAAATTTGCTGAAGGCCGGGATGACCAACTGCTGGCACAGATCCTGGAGCGGAATCGGGGGAAAACAGTTTATATCGATGTTTGGGCCACCTGGTGCGGCCCCTGTCTGGTAGAGATGCCCCAATCAAAAGCGTTGCATACTGAACTGGCCGAGGAGGATATCGCTTTCGTTTTCCTGTGTATAGAATCTCCGGAGCAGGCCTGGCAACCTACACTGGCCAGATTGCAGTTGCCCGGCCAGCATTATTTACTCACCAAAGAGCAGAGCAATAGTTTGCGCCATGCCTTCGGGATCGTCGGAATTCCTTTTTACATTCTTGTCGACAGGGACGGCAACATTTTGGAGCAAGGCAGTCATTTACGGCCAGGCCGTAAAGAGACCCGGGAAAAACTGATCCGGGCAACATCCGGGAAATAGCTCAAAAACAAGCTTCCGGCTCATCCACCGTGCCGTTGCGGCAAATATAAATATCACCGAAGCCCTCAAAGAATACTGTTTCCGCCGCTCCGCTTACCCGGTAATAGATCCGGTAAAAGGCTCCGGGATCATAACTGCTGTTGTCAATGCGGACATCGGAGACATCTAAATGATCAGATCGGATCGCCAGTTGTTGGATGATACGAGCCTGCTCATCCAGAATCGCCAGTTTGATCTTTACGTTCGCATCCGAAATACCGCTGAAGCCAAGATGTAGTGTATCATTTACGGCCACCGGATTTGGATAGGCAAAGGCCCGGCTTATTCCCATAGTACTACTAAAGCCGCCGGCGATCGTATCCGAAAAATTCAATAACTCCAACTCGGTGACACTAAGATCCGTAGCAATCCATTGCCCTGTTGGCTGGCAATCCGGGAAGGTCCCGATAGGTGCTCCATTCGCATTGGTGATGAGAATGCAGTCCGGGGCATTGAACGAGGGAGAACCCGAACCGGTCACTGGCCCTTCTACCTTATTTTCAATACAGGCGGTAAAAAAGAGCATGAATAAAGCTGGAAAGAGTAGTGATCTCATTGTGAAGAAGGAAGCTTATACAAGAATAACCAATTCTTTGAGAATAAGTTGGTTGTAGAAGGGATGTACGGACTGCTCTACTACTGGACATTTGGATATTGGGACGTTTGGAAGTTGGGACCACCACCAGAGATTCAAACGTCCAAACGTCCAAACGTCCAAATTTACAAACCGCTGTTGATCATTTACTTAAAATGTTCAGTAATATGCTGGCCGCTCCATCCTTTTTGGGAATAATTTTCACCTGGATGCAACTTTATACCTTAAATGTAGTCATTATTGCTAAATGACTTGATTGTTGTGAGAATAAAAACTACATTTAAGGTAAAAATAAGAAAATGAGCAAACACCATCTCGGAGAATTTGAGGAGATCGTCCTGCTGACCGTTGCCATTCTCTACGATGAAGCATACGGGGTGGCCATCATTGAGGAAATGGAAAAACGCCTGGACCGGAAGGTGAGTATCGGGTCGTTGCAGACCGTGCTGCGCCGCCTGGAAAAGAAAGGTTATCTGGTGTCTGAATTCGGTGAGTCAACCAGTGTCCGCGGCGGGAAGCGCAAACGCTTTTTCAAAGTAACCAATCATGGTCGCAATACGCTGGAAAAGACCAAAGATCAGCGAATGGCCTTATGGAACGCTATCCCGAAAATTGCTTTTGAATGAAGCCAAAAGAACAAACCCATCCACCGACCTGGCCGCTCCGGTTTTTTCGCTGGTTCTGCCATCCCGATTACGTAGAAGATATAGAAGGCGATCTGACTGAACGCTTTGAAAAAAGAGTGGAAGCGGTAGGTAGCCGCAGGGCCCGCATGCTTTTTCTGAAAGATGTGATTACGTTGTTCAGGCCGGCACTGATGCGGCCTTTTACATTATTTCACCCGCTTATTTCAAATCTTATGCTTAAAAATAACCTTAAACTGGCCTGGAGAAACCTGTTCAAGAATAAGTTCTTTTCCATGATCAATATTAATGGGCTTGCTGCCGGCATACTGGTGTTGATGCTCATTGGTTTGTGGATCTATGATGAATTGTCCTTCGACCGGCAATTTGAGAACAGTGACCGCATGGCCATGGTGATGCAGAACCAATCCTTTAACGGCAAGGTGGAGACCTGGAATAGTCAGGCGATGCAACTGGAGCCTGTTTTACGGGAAACGTACGGCGATTTTTTTAAATATGTTGCCACTTCAACCTACAACCGCGATCAATTGCTGACCGTCAATAATGAAAAAATGACCAAAACCGGCATCTACGTCGGGCCGGATTTTACGGAGATGCTGGATCTAAAGATATTGGAAGGTAAGCGCAGTGCCGTGGAGGATCCACACGCTATCCTGATCTCCGCTTCAACCGCTGAATCCTTGTTTGGTAAAGAAGAAGCGGTGGGGAAGGGGATCACGATCAATCACGAGGTACCGGTAACGGTGGGTGGGATTTATGAGGATCTGCCTGCCAATTCCTCCTTTGGGGATCTGGATTTTGTAGCTCCCTTTGAACTCGAAGTACAAACTGCCAATCTAAAGGAACGCGTTACCTGGGGCAACAGCTGGTTTAAAGTGTACGTACAGATCGCCGATAATACCAGTATGGATCAGCTATCGAAACTAATCGCTAAAGCG
>JAGQXH010000079.1 GCA_020436695.1 Lewinella sp.
GTTATTTACTGAATTCTTGAACACCTGAATACACGAGCACTCGAACACTCTCCCTATTAATCTTTCGTCCCTACATCTCCTTCGACTCTTTCATCTACTTTTACTTTTAACGCTAAATCATCCATGAAAACAACCTTCTCAAAACTAGCGATCCTGCTATCGGTCACAGTGTTGTTTGACGCCGTACTGCTGCTATATCGCAATATCCATCTGACTGCCTACTGGGCAGGTTTCCACGAAGGAAGCGAATTAATGATCGGTGATCGCAGGGTCACCTTCCTTTTTCTGGGCTGGAATCTCTTTCTCGCCTGGATCCCCTACGGTATTTCGCTGCTACTCAAGGAGCGACAATCCCTGCCATTCAAGCTAATAATTATTTCCGCCTGGCTGTTATTTTTCCCTAATGCGCCTTATATCATCACCGATCTCCTTCACTTACGCGCACGCCCTCCGGTACCCCTCTGGTACGATATGCTGACCATCTTTGCCTTCGCCTGGACCGGCCTGATCTTCGGATTCCTGTCGCTGATCCGCGTACAAAAGATACTCATTCGGGAGTGGGGTGCCACCGTTGGTCACCTGCTCACCGGAGGGGCATTTTTGCTCGCCGGCCTCGGTATTTACATCGGCCGTTTTCTGCGCTGGAATAGTTGGGATATTGTCACGCGGCCTTTTCATCTGATTGCTGATCTCGCTACTATTTTCACCGATCCGGCCATGCACTGGCCAGCTATGGGGCTGGGTATTTTATCTTCGGTTTTAATGATATTGGGATATGCGACCATACGGGCCATGCGGAAATGTCTGGATTAGTCTGTAGCTTCTAATTTAACTATAAATCCCGGACAAGCCACGATTTTCTCACCATAAAAGCTACCAAAGCAATATCAGTATAAATACCTGCCAAACACCTGATTTTTCCTAGCACTGATCGAAAATCCGACTCACCGCCATTTAAACGGAAGTATTTTCAATTTGTTAAAAAGAAGGCATGTATTCAAAAAATGTCTATTTTAGTATTTGAACGATACCCTTTACCGGGTGTTGTTTCCATTAAAATTCGAAAGTAAGTGATGATAAAAGATAAATTGAAACCATATATCAATCGCTTTTCCGAAAGCGGTTTTTGGCAAAAGATACATCAGTATGCCCGTCAGGCCGGTATCAAGGTTGTTTATTCGGCCCTGTTACTCTTCTATGCCTACAAGCGCAAGGAAACGCCGAAATGGGCTAAGACGATTGTACTGGGTACGTTGGGCTATTTCATTAGCCCTATTGACTTTCTACCGGACCTGAGCCCGATTATCGGTTATACCGATGACATCGGCTGGCTGAGTTTCGGTTTGGTTACCGTAGCCAGCTACATCAACGCAGGGGTGCGGGACCAGGCACGTGACCGCCTCAAGAAGTGGTTCGGGGACTACGACCCGAAAGAACTGGAGGCGGTGGACGAGAAATTATAAATAGTTGTAAGTCGATAAGTCAGAAAGTCGTAAGTTGCCGAAAATTCTGAACTGACTTACGACTTTCAGACTCCGAAACTTACGACTTACAGATTCACAGACTACTATGCGATACGAACCTTTGAGCTCCGAATTATTTCGGTTCAACCGCAAACGCTTTACGCGAAAAATGAGCCCGGATTCCATTGCCATTTTTCATTCCAACGATCGAATGCCGCGCAATGGAGATACGACCTTCCCTTTCCGTCAGGATTCTGCCCTGTTCTATCTGTCGGGCCTGGATCAGGAAGAAACCGTTATCGTCCTCTTCCCAGATTGCATCAAGGATGGATTTCACGAAGTGGCATTTATCCGCCGCACAAATGATCACCTGGCTATCTGGGAAGGCGAAGCCCTGAGCAAAGAGCAGGCTCGTAAGATCTCCGGCATCGAGAAGATATTCTGGCTGGATGAAATGGATACGGTCCTCCACGAACTTATTCTGCTGGCCAAACGAGTCTATGTCAATCTCAACGAACACGATCGCTTTAATTCGGATGTGCCTGATCGCAACCTTCGCTTTACCCGCCAGTTGCAAAGCCGCTATCCGGCTCATAAGTTCCACCGGGCGCAACCCATTCTTAAAAAGCTGATGATGATCAAACAACCCTATGAGGTGGAGATCATTAGGCAGGCGATCGATATCACCGGACATGCCTTCCAACGGGTACTGGAGTTTGTCCGCCCGGGCGTGATGGAGTTTGAAGTGGAAGCCGAGATCACTCATGAGTTCATCCGTCGCCGGGCCAATGGCCATGCGTACGAACCCATTGTCGCTTCCGGTAAGAACAATTGTATCCTTCACTATATCAAAAATAATCAGCCGTGTATGGCCGGTGATCTGGTCCTTCTGGATTTCGGTGCCGAATACGCCAACTATGCGGCCGATCTGTCCCGCACCATTCCGGTAAACGGACAATTTACGGAACGACAGCGGATGGTATACGACGCTGTGCTGCGCGTATTGCGACGCGCCAGCAACCTGTTGGTACCCGGCGTCACCTTGGATGACTACCACCGGGAAGTGGGGCAGCTGATGGAGAGTGAACTGCTGGAACTCGGGCTACTGGACAAAACGGATATTAAAAACCAGGACGAAAAACGGCCGGCGTACAAAAAATACTTCATGCACGGTACCAGCCATCACCTTGGGCTTGGGGTGCATGATCTATCGAACCGCTACGATCCGATCCAGGCCGGTATGTTGTTTACCTGCGAGCCGGCGATCTACATCCCGGAAGAAGGCTTCGGCATCCGCCTGGAGAATGACATCCTGGTTACCGATCATGGCCCTGTCGATCTCATGGACCGCATTCCCATCGAAGCGGACGAGATAGAGATGCTGATGAATGCTCCGGTGCTCGGATAGCTTCTATCGAGTACCCAGCACCGAATATCTAATTATCATTCATTTCTAAGCGCCTCCACCGGATTTTGCATAGCCGCTTTGACCGCTTGCAAACCAGCAGTCAACAGCGCGATAAGGCAGGTTACTCCTATGGCCGCAACAAAGATCAAAAATCCGATATTGATCTTGTAAGCAAAGTTTTCCAGCCATTTCTGCATGGACCACCAAGCTATCGGCAGAGCTACAACGGCGGCAATTCCGAGCAGTAATACAAACTGCCGGGAGACCAACCAGGTGATATCAGGGATAGTAGCTCCCAATATCTTCCGGATACCAATCTCCTTGGTTCGCTCGGCCAGGATCAGAGCCAGCAGGCCAAACAGGCCGAGGCAGGCGATCAGGACGGCGAGTACTGTGGCACCGGTAATCGCTTTATTCCAGCGTTGCTCTACCAGATATTGCTGCTGAATATCCTCATCCAGAAAGGAGAATTCAAAAGGTTTGGAGGCATTGATCTTTTGCCAGGTACGGCGCAGACTGGCCAGCGTTTCATCTACTTCTTCCGGACGGATCTTCACTAATATATTACCCAGATATGCCTCGCGGGGCGATTTCAGCATCAAAGGTTTCATTTCGCTTTTGAGATCCAGATAGTTATAGTCTTTCACCACTCCGATGATGCGGGCATTTGCCTGGTCTTTGAATTTTTCCGGCAGGCGATAACTGCCGGTCTGATCGATATCGATATCAAATTCTTTCAAAAAAGTCTCATTGACAATTATAGCATTTTCCTGATCTGCGGCCGATCCTTCCTCAAAATTGCGGCCTGCGATGAGTTCAATGTCCAGTAACGGAATATATTCACTATCCGTATTGTAGAAAAAGACGATATTTTGCCAGCTGCCGCCCTCACCTTCAACAAACAAAGCAGCATTGCGTCCACCGAAAGAACCGGAAACTCCACTAACTTTCAGTACGTTCGGATTGGCCAGGACCTCCGTTCTAAACTGGTCTACCAGTCTTTGTGATGCCGCTCCTTCCCGATAACTTGATTGCGTAGGGATCACGACTGTCATCTCCTGATCAAAACCCAGATTGTGATTTTTGATGTATTGCTGTTGACGGTACATAATGAAGGTGCAACTCAGCAGGCCGATCGATACCGCAAATTGAAAGACCAGGCTGCTTTTAGTAACCATATTATTGCCTCCGGTCTTAAACCTGGACTGGAAAGCCTGCACTGCCCGTAGTTTCGACAATAGAATAGCGGGGTAAAGTCCAGCCAGTGCCCCTGCAACCAGCGCGATCCCCAACAGTGGAAGTAAAATATAGGGACGCAGCCAGGAGATCTCCAGCGAAAATCCGGTAAGCGTAGAAATGTAAGGCAGGCTAAACCTGATGAGCATACAGCCCAGTCCCAATGCTAACATACTGGTAAATATGGCTTCTGAGAGAAATTGCGAGATCAATTGCTTGCGGTCAGCCCCCAGCACTCTCCTTACGCCCACTTCCGACAGGCGACCGGAGCCTTTGGCATTCGCCAGATTCATGAAGTTGAAACAGGCCACCAGAAGGATCAGCACGGCAATAATACCCAGGATACGCACATAGCTCATATCCGCCGGCGCAGTCAGTCCGTTGGCAGGATACCCATCTTTCAGATGGTAATTTTGCAGCGCCCTGACGTTAAAGAGTATCTTACTATCATCCATACTTTGCAAAACCGTATTATTCGCCGTCAGGTCTTCCATTTTCTCCTGGAATACCAGCAGATCATTCTCCTTTTTAAGGCGAATAAAACTGGTGACGGGAAATTGCGTCCAGTCCTCCACCAATACTTCCGGTTTATCTTTATACAGAAATGCCAGGGGCAGCAGAAAATCACACTGAAGACTGGAATTTTGCGGTGCATCGGCCATTACTCCGGTTACCTCAAACAATACTTCTTCTCCCTGATAGTTAAGTGTGAGATCTTTACCGACCGGGCTTAACCGGCCAAAATACTTTTCGGCTGAGCTTTCATTAAGCACGATCGCATTTACCGGAGCGAGCACCCGGTCGGGGTCTCCCGCTATCAGATCGAAACTGAAAAAAGTAAAGAAATTGGGATCCACGAAATGCCCCGTTTCCTGAAAAAACTCCTGGCCCGATTGAACTAATATGGCTTGCTCTTCCATCCGAAAAAATTCGCTCACCTCCGGAATTGCGTCTTTCAATACCGGTGCCAATGGGCCTGGAGAGCTGGAAATATTAACCTTATTTTCGATAGATGCCGACAACCAGAAAATATTTTCAGCTTCATCGTGAAAGCGATCATAAGACAACTCATGCTGGATAAAGACAAAACCCATTCCGGCACAGGCAATGCCAATGGACAGACCGACGATATTGATCATCGAGGTCAACTGCTGTTTCTTAAAAGAACGGAAGGCGATTTTCAGGTAATTCCGGAACATAGCAATTAGGTTTGAATGCCGATGGCAGTAGGCTTGCCAAAATACCGGGCAAAAGCTATGCCCTTATCCCAAACTAATCACAATCAATCAATTACACTTCATTAGCAACCAAATACCATTATCAATTGTCCGGGAATGCACAGCAAGTGTTCGAAAATGAACGAATGCAGGTCTGACAACACATCCGAAAACACTTCCTTCGCATTCGCCGGTATCCCCCATTTATGTGGTTGTCGTCCGGATTTCGTCCATGTAATTTTATGTTCCTGAATAGCCACCTCCCTGTCTTTGTCAGTGAGCCGGATCGCCATGACAGATGTACCGGTTCTACCGGCCGTAAAGCCCTAAAGCGTCACGGAAAAGTTAGAATTCAGTTAAAAAGCCTGATTGGCATGATTATGGCAGCAACTTTTTAAGAAAAAAAGTATTTTTATCGCTATATGACCGTTAGTAATACGGTGTGTGATTAAATAGTGCCAATTTTTTAATGATATCGGTTGATGATTGCCAAATTGAAATTGGCCGTCTGAAATGAAATAGTGACTAGCCTGATCGCTATTTCCCCAAAAATGAAAAAGAACATGAAAAGAGGACCAATCTTTTTTTCCCTGCTGGCATTAGTACTATTGGTAGCAGCGTACTTCCCATGGGTAAACAATGAAGAAAAAGAGGCCGTGCTGATCCGTACGTTGATGCGCGGTTTGGAATATATGCACTACGAACCTAAGGAAATTGATGATAACTTTTCCGAACAGTTATTCAATCTTTATCTGGAGGACATCGATGGCGCCCGTCGCCTGCTGACCCAGCAGGATATTGCCAGAATGGAAGGGTATAAATTAGATCTTGACGATGAAATGGCCGTTGGTGATGTCACCTTCTTTAATCTCTCGCTGGAAGTTCTGGACCAGGCCATGGAAAAAACCCAGGGCTACTTTCGCGAGATCCTTTCCGAGCCTTTTGATTTTACGATTGCTGAAAAAGTACAGTTGGACGGTGAGAAACGCGGCTGGTCAAAAGACGATGCGGAACTTAAAGATTACTGGCGCCGCTTTCTGAAGTACGAAGTCATGCAGGAATACGTGGAACGACTGGAAAAACAGGAAAAAGCCGGTGATGAGGTAGAAAAAAAGAGCAAGACCGAAATTGAGGCCGACGCCCGCCAGGAAGTACTTAAGATGTTTGACCGCTATTATGAGCGGCTGAATAAACTAAAAAGAGAAGATCGTCTGAGCACTTTCCTCAATACAGTAACCAGCCTGTTCGATCCCCATACCGCTTACCGTAAACCTTTCGATAGTCAGCAATTCGATATTCAGATGAGCGGCAAACTGGAAGGTATCGGTGCTACGCTGCAAACCGACGGCGACTATACGAAAGTCAGCAAAGTAGTAGTTGGCGGGCCGGCATGGCGCGGCAAAGAACTGGAAGCCAATGATGTCATTATGGCCGTTGCACAGGGTGATGAGGAAGCCGTTGACATCAAGGGCATGGTCCTGGATGATGTCGTGCAACTCATTCGTGGTAAAAAAGGCACGAAAGTAAGGCTGTCCATTAAAAAAGAAGAAGGTGAAGAGAAAGAGATCTCCATCATTCGCGATGTAGTAGAGCTCGAAGATGTGTTCGCCAAATCGCTGATCTTTGACGGTGCAGGGGAAGGCGAAAAGATCGGCTATATCTTCCTGCCGAGCTTTTACGTGGATTTCAACGACCGCAACGGTCGGGCCTGCGCCGAAGACGTAGCCAAAGAACTGGAAAAACTGAAAGCTGAAAATGTGGACGGCGTGATCCTCGATCTGCGCAACAACGGCGGTGGCGGACTCAATGAAGTGATCGAGATGTCCGGTCTGTTTATCGAGAAAGGCCCCGTTGTTCAGGTAAAATCCCGTGGCCGTGAACCGGAAGTATTACGGGATAACGATCCTAAAGTCCAGTACAATGGGCCACTGGTAGTCATGACCAACTCTTATAGTGCTTCCGCATCTGAGATCCTGGCCGCAGCCATGCAGGACTATGGCCGCGCCGTGATCGTGGGTAGTAACTCCACCTTTGGTAAGGGTACGGTCCAGCGGCCGATTGATCTGGATCGCACGATCCGCGGTTTTGACCAGTACAAACCACTGGGCGACCTGCACTTGACCATCCAGAAATACTATCGCATCAATGGCGGCTCTGTGCAATTGCGGGGCGTTACTCCGGATATCATTCTGCCGGACGCTTACCACTACATTAAGACCGGCGAAAAAGACCAGCGCTTCCCCATGGCCTGGACCGAGATCAATCCTACCAGCTATAGTCAGGATGTCTTCAGCATCGACTATCTGGCCGAATTGAAAGACAAGAGTGCAACGCGGGTAGAAAACAATGAGAAGTTCCAGGAAGTGATGGATTACGCGCTCTGGTTCAAACAGCAACGGGACGACAGCGAATACTCCCTGCAACTGGATGAATATATGGCCCGTGAAAACAAACAGCAGGAGGTGTCTAAAAATTATCGCAACCTGATGAAAGACGTGATCAATCCGGATGTGGCCAACCTGGAGGTAGATATGGCGGATATCAATAGAGATGAAAGTCGCATTGCCCGCAACAAGAACTTTGTAGAAACGGCTTCCAAAGATCTTTACATCCAGGAAACGCTGAACATCATGCACGATATCCTGCAAAAAGAAAATGACCGCTCGGTAGCTAAGAAACATTGATTCCCGAATGTAGCAGATCAAGTAGATCTGCCACATTTTGATGATAAAGGAAAGCCCTTTCGGATTTGTAACATGGTCCGGAAGGGCTTTCCTTTTTAAAATACCCTATCCGACCGTATCGTCCGGTATCTGTCATAACTATCTGTCAAACTGCTGCAAATGATGATCGATATGTTTGTAAAACAGATTATTCCATTCCGTATCGGTCATCTTGCCGAAAGCGGGATGCTCCCGTAAGTCAAAATATGTTCTTCCATGAGCAAGGATCAATGCCAGATACTCGAGTAATCTCTTTTGTTCAATTGCAAAATCGGGTTGATGCCGGATAACCATTACCGGAGCCGTCCGGCTGTTCCTGGTATAAGGTGCTTCACCGGTGAGCTTCCTTTTAATCAGCCTTTGCATCATCCAGCGGACGAAAACGGGTGGCCGCTCATGTTTGTTTTCCAAAGCCAGCTCGAACATCACATTCAGGTGAGCCATCATTTGTGCCGCATTCATCCGCCCCCACCGGGCTTCGGAATCCGGCTGAAGGGAATGGATCCTTTGGATGAACGTACCGGCGATCGCCTGATCGAAAATATTTGGAAGTGCCATAATTTGTGATTTATCAGATTGATCAAATACCTCACAAAAGTATGGCGTCACCACCTGGTGTGTCTTGCCATATGACAAGAAATACGGATATTGGAGGATAGCAAGATGAGATCGGACCGGCGGATTGGAGTAGTTTATTTTTCCTGAGCGACTTCCTTTCTTATTCTGCTCAAAGAGGTATCCGTGATACCCAGATAACTGGCAATCTGTTTAAGGGGTACATTTTGGAAAATGGCCGGTTTTTCAGCCAGCAAGCGTTTATATCTATCCTTGGCCTGATCGGTGATCAGGCTGACACTATGTTGTTTCAGTTCAAAATAGCTCGCTACAAGCCGGGCTCGACCCGATTCCCGAAAAGTTTCGATACCGTGGAAGAGGTGCTGGAATGTATCAAAATCAAGTTGCCAGCAAATACATTCTGTCAGGGCCTGAATATTTTCTTTCGTGGGTTTGCGCTGAAAGAAGGATGACCAGTCGATTGCAATATCACCTGTGGTAAAAAAATTTGTACTGACATCATTACCTTCTGTGTCTACTGCATAGGCCCGCAGAAACCCCGTTTCCACAAACCAGTAGTAATGAGCAGCGTTACCTTCCATCAGTAGAAAATCACCTTTTCCAAAGGTTACTTTTTTGAAAGCGGACAGGATGGCATCCAACTCTTCTCCGGAAAAAAGATCCGGTGGAAAAATATGGTAGAGAAAGTGTTTTTTCATAGTGTTAATTCTTTTCCCGGTATCTCTGACGATATAGTCTGACCATATCTTCCAGCTTATTCGGTGAAGTGTCAAAGTCTGTAATTTCGATCTGATCTCCCCAATTCCCTCCGGTGTCCTGTTTCTTAAAATCCATATCCAGATACCACTTTGCATTTTTTCCCTGCCCGATCAGCTTCGCGGACACCTTCTTTACATGTTGCCAGCCGACAAATTCCGTATTAACGGTTTTGATCCCTTTTTCATTTACAATGATCTGCGGTTTGGTATCGGTGTATTTAGGCAGCACAAAAAAGGAATACAGGCCCGTTAGCACCATAATGAAATATCCATACAATTCACCTTCGATAACCAGATACAACGCAACTGATCCCATACCCAGAGCCAGTAAAAGGGAGAACCATCTGGTGACTTTAGAATAATAGATTTTCGTTTCAAATGGGATCTTTCCATCATCATTGATGTGCTCCAGAATATCATCTAACTTAAACTTTTGCTGGAGTTCCCTAAGTTTCTGTTTTTGTGCTGTAGTTCTGATCTCTGTTTTTTCAAACCAGCTACCGGCAGGCCAGATCAATTTGCGGTTGACTGCTTTCTCTCGAAGTTCGTGCACGTTTCGCACATTCGTAAAAGCCCAGATGCGCCAGTAGGTGATCGCAACACTCCACCATAGCCACATTAGGGGAAAAGTCAACACTAAGCCGATGGGGATCAGCCAAAGGATCTGATATCTGATGGGTAGAAAAATGGATAAAGCAAAACCGAGAATAAATATACCGGTGATGGGATAGTTGACAAACTGCTGGCCACGGGTGATGGCCTGGTTGACGGTTATGGTTTTCATGCTCTGTCGACAGGTTAATGATCTTAGGAGTGCTCTTGAGTTAATTTTTATTGCGTGATAGTATCATATGACACTATGAAAATAACGAAAATTAAAAATCGGTGGCTTATATACCATTATAATAATATCAGATGAAAAAGCGGCCATAGGTAGATACCCAGCTCTATTTTCAAGTCACTTAAACTCAGTTTTCTCTTTATTAGCTTTCAATATTACTACCTAACAACTCCGTCAGCCTGTCCAAATCTACACCCGAAGAGCCTAAAATCGCCTCACCAACTTCCCCACAAATCCGTATTTTTGCCCCTTCACTTTCAAAACGGGCAAACGTGAATTATCTGACGCTGGAAAATGTGAGCAAGACCTACGGGGATAAGATCCTTTTTAAGGGGATCGACCTGCAGATCAATAAGGGGCAGAAAGTAGCTTTGGTGGCCAAGAACGGCTCAGGTAAATCGACGTTGTTGCGCGTGATCGCCGGGCAGGAGCCACCCGAAGGTGAGGGCAGCAGAGTGCTGTTGCACCGCGATGTACGCCTGAGCTTTCTGGATCAGGATCCCGACTTTTACGAAGAGCATACGGCTCTGGAAGCGGTCTTCGATTCGGATAACCCCATGATCCAGGCGATCAAGCAGTACGAGCGAACGTTGCTGTTTAAAACGGAACCGGCCGAAGCACAGGCCGCCATCACCCGCATGGATGACCTCAAGGCCTGGGATTTTGAAGCCCGTATCCAGGAGATCCTCACCCGTTTTGAGATCAACCAGATGGATCAGTTGATCAGGAACATGAGTGGGGGGCAAAAGAAACGCCTGGCCCTGGCCAAACTCATCATCGACGAGCCGGAAATGGTCATCCTCGACGAGCCTACCAACCACCTGGACCTGGATATGATCGAATGGTTGGAAGAGTATCTGTCACAGCCGAACATTACCGTTTTCATGGTCACGCACGACCGTTATTTCCTCGAACGGGTATGTGATCAGATTGTCGAACTGGACCGCGGCAATCTCTATCGCTATTCCGGCAATTATTCCGCCTTCCTCGAAAAGAAAGCCATCCGGCACGAGAATGAGACGATCGAACTGGACAAGGATAAAAAACTACTACGCAAGGAGCTGGAATGGGTCAACCGCTCCCCGCAGGCACGGAGTACCAAGGCCAAATCCCGGGTAGATGCCTACTACGACCTCAAGGATAAGGTAGGCGGGGCTCGCGTGGAAGGTGAAATGCAGATCGACCTGAAAGGGCAGCGGCTGGGCAAAAAGATCCTGGAGGCACATAATATCAGTAAGAGCTTCGGCGATCTCAAGATCGTTGAAGGATTCTCCTACAAATTCATGAAGCACGAAAAGGTGGGGATCGTGGGGCCGAACGGTGTCGGAAAATCTACCTTTCTGCAATTGCTCACCGAGCAGATCCGGCCGGATGGCGGTAAGATCGTGGTGGGTGGCAATACCGTTTTCGGTTTTTATACCCAGGAAGGCATCCAACTGAGCGAAGACAAAAGGGTGATCGACGTTATTCAGGACATCGCAGAATATATACCGCTGGATAAAGGACAAAAACTGACCGCACCGCAGCTTCTCGAGCGTTTCCTGTTCGACCGGAAGCAGCAGCAGGTATATGTTTCCCAGCTAAGCGGCGGGGAAAGACGCCGGCTCTATCTGTTATCGGTGCTGATGGAAAATCCCAACTTCCTCATCCTCGATGAGCCTACCAATGACCTGGATATCATCACCCTCAATGTGCTGGAAGAATTCCTGCTGGAATTCCCGGGCTGCATCATCATCGTCTCCCACGACCGCTATTTCCTCGATAAACTGGTGGATCATCTCTTTATCTTCGAAGGCAACGGCCGCATCAAGGATTTTAACGGAG
Source organism: Lewinella sp. (assembly GCA_020436695.1). Lineage (GTDB taxonomy): Bacteria > Bacteroidota > Bacteroidia > Chitinophagales > Saprospiraceae > Flavilitoribacter. The sequence continues at coordinate 12,047 of JAGQXH010000079.1, forward strand.
ATTACTCTGATTACCGCGTATTACAAAAAGAACGGGAACGGGAACAACGCCGCGAGGAAAGGGCCGAACAGCAAAAACAAAAGCAGGCGGAAAAACAGGATGCCCCGCAAAATGGTCTCAGCTACGAGGAGCGCAAAGAGATGAATAAAATCGAAAAGGAGATCAGTAAGCTGGAGGATAAGAAAAAACAGCTGGAAGCCCAGTTTCTGGATGCGGTCCAGCTTACGCCCGAACGCATCACCCAGCTGGCAAAGGAGTTGGATGAGGTAAAGGAGAAGATCGAAGAGAAAGAGTTGCTTTGGATGGAATATGCAGAAAGAGCATAGCGTTTATAGGGGACGAGATCACTTTCCTGCATCTTGGAGGTAAAGAAAACTTAAAATTCATTCGACATGTTACGCACAAGCATATTCTATATCGTCCTGTTGGCCGCTTCCCTTATGTATTTCTCCCCCCTGCAGGCCCAGGATGAGCGCGGGCTTTCGCCATTTGAAGCAGTCTCTGTCACCGGTGGGATCGAAGTAATAATGGAGCAGGGAGAAGAAGAAAAAGCCCGGATCGAAGCCTGGGGTATTGATGAAGAAAAAGTGGACCTTTTTGTTCGGGACGGCGGTCTGAGGATACAACTGCTCAATTTATCTAAGATCGGTGACCGTCAGGTTAAGGTTTACTTGACTTATAAGAAACTGGAAGGCGTAAAAGCCAGTGCCGGTGCCCGCGTATACGGACGGGATCTGATCCAGTCCGAACGTTTTATAGTTAAAGCTTCCAGTGGCGGTTTTGTCAACCTGGAAGTAGAGACCAATACACTTGATGCCCGGGTAGGTGAAGGTGGCGTTATAGAGATCTCCGGCAGCACCGATTCACTGGAAGTCAATGCCTCCACCGGTGGCCGCTACGACGGCTACGATATGGACGCCAATCGCTCCTACGCCCGTGCTAGTACGGGAGGTGAGATCACTTTGGTAGCGAACGAATCCCTCGATGCTTCGGCCAATACCGGCGGCAGTATCAACTATCGCGGCGAGCCGGACGTGAAGAATACCCGGACCCTGTTTTCGGGAGGGATACATAAGCTATAGACGATCATTGCCGGTCCCAGCGGGCACGATAACCCCGTGTATCAAAATGAACAGTGCGCGTTCCCGGATATCGCCCGACGCCACCGGCAGCACGGATCACAGTATTTTCCAGTACATCCAACACAATCCGTTTATCTTCAACGCTGTATTCACCGTCGCGGTTAATATCCCCGATCACAATATCGACTGCCTTCCCCAGAATGTGCTGGCTGTTACCAACCCCATTGACCGCTTCATTGAATTGGGGATGACGATGACTGTATCTGATGGTAAATGCCCGGGAATCGTATTGCTGTTTCTCAAGTTCCTGCTGAAACTCCAGCATCTTAGTCAGTAACTTTTGATCAATCAGCCAATAGACATCCTTCAGGCCATAAATTGCTTTCCAGTATTCATCATCAGGCGTAACAAAGGCCTTGATGCGTATGTCTCCGACAATTTTTCGCTGTAGCTCACGGGAAGGGACTTTGTAGTAGACCTGCTGTCGTAGAAGCTTCCGGTACTTCGGCTCAGCCGATAGGGTGCGATTTAGGTATACAGCATCCAGTTCGGTATATTTCACCTGCTCAAATTGACTCAGTATTTCCCCAATGGCTGTTTGCTTTTCTACTCTTGAATTGTGCCGACTCAGGTCGTACCAGGACTGTCTCATAAAGTCTACCGAATAAGGATTGCCCAGCAGGACGATCAGTAGAAGAGCAATGCCTGTATTTCGAATTAATATTCTCACGTTTCCCATATTGGGTTTTCCGTCAAATAATTACGGTGCCGGGAAAAAAAAACTACCTTCCCATTGTCTAAACAGTAAACAAGATAGTCAAAAGCCAGGTGTTGCCAGACTGACGGCTATCGACCGATGACTATCGGCTAAAATAAACCATATCATCACCGCACCACCAATATCGGACGAGTTGCTGGTCGAGCGCGCAAAGAAGAACGACCGGCAAGCATTCCGCCAGCTTGTGCAAAGGCACGAGCAGCAGGTGCGTGCTACGGTAATGGGAATGTTAGGTCCGGTTGTAGAAGCCGATGATGTGGCGCAGGAAGTGTTCATACGTTTTTACCAGGCCTTGGACAACTTCCGGGGGGAGTCTCAGGTATCCACTTATCTGAGCCGGATCGCGATCAATCTGTCGCTGAACGAACTCAAACGCCGGCAGCGCCAGCAAAAGAGGTTCCTGTTCTGGCAAAGAGGAGACCAGCATATGCCGGACCCGGTCGACGAACATACTGATCCGCAACGGTCGGAAGATCAGGAAATGGTCCATAAAGCACTACAATACGTAGAAGAAGAATTTCGGGCCGTTATCGTTCTTCGATTGCTGGAAGGATATTCAGTTAAAGAAACGGCTGATCTGTTGAATATACCAATGGGTACAGTAGCCTCACGCCTGGCGCGGGGGCTGGATCGATTGAAAGAAGTATTGACAAAACTGGGAATGAGAGCCCCTCTGCCTTCGGCATCTTCCCAAAGGGGAGACACCGTACCAAAAAAACAAAAGGGAGAATAAAATTTAACCCTTCCTTTTTGTAAAAGGTAGTCATAAGGAATGTTACGCTGTTATAACCCAAGACAACAAAGAGACCATGAAAACAATCTCAACAAAACCATGAAACAGGCAAGCATATGGAACAAGAAATAAAAAACTTACTGCTTCGCTCTCTAACGGAAGAACTTTCGTCGGAAGAAGCTGCGCTGCTGGAAACTGCTTTGTCGGAATCCCGGGAGTTGCGGGCAGAACAGCAGGCATTGCTGCAAACCAGGGCAGCGGTTCGCAGTACCATACCTCCCGCCGACCCTGCTTTTGTCGACCGGGTGATGCTGCGCCTGGAAAAGAAACGGAAAGAGATCGCTCTGGTCGTTCAGCTCTTCCCCCGGGTAGCGGCCGCCTGTGTGATCGTATTGATCGCCCTGGGAATATTTTTGTATTTTGAAGCAGGTAGTCTATCGACCGATGCCCTGGTCGGTTTGCAAGACCTGTCAATTGACGAAGCGGTAGCTTTGACGGAATATTAAGATCATGATGAACATAAAAGGAATACTGACCGTAGTGGGATTGCTGGCGCTGGGATTTATCGGCGGTTTTTTCACGCATCGTCAGGTCACGATCAAACAGGTCCAGCAAGTGCGGGAAATTGCCCAGGAACGGGGTTTCCAACGGCACCTGCTGGATTTTATTGAACCTACCCCGGATCAAAGAGAACAACTGGAACCCATCATCCAGCGCTATGCCAAACAGATGGGCAAGCAGATGATGGAGCATCGCCAGGAACGTCAGATATTGATAGATGCCATGCACGACGAGATCAAGCCGCTGCTTTCCGATGGGCAACTCAAAAAGCTGGATGATTTTGCTAAAAAAGTCCGCGGAAGAAGAGACCGGGGCCCTAAACCGCCCTTTCCGAGAGAAAGGCGGACGGAAAAGACCAAACTGGAAAACTGATCATTAAGAAGCATGCGCCAGCAACTGCTTTTTCAATTCCAGGTCTTTCTTCTGTAATTCCACATCTCTCTGCAACTCGGCAATACTGCTGGAAAGTAGTTGCATCAATTCCCACTTATTCATATCATACAGATCCGCTATTGAGAAAGCGATCTGCGTCATATACTCCTGATAATCGTGACCATCTGTCCGGATAGGGATCCGTAGGTCAAAGCCGTTTTGGGTCTTGATGTGGCTGGGTGGGCGCAACACGTAATACCGGCGGGTACGTTCCGCTTCTTTCCATCCCTTGGCCTTGAGAAAGGCGATCGTGGTATCGTTACTCACCGGTTTCATATAAATTGATTTAAGTCGTAAGTCGGTAGTCTTTGAGTCGTAAGTCTATTACCAGTTAAGATATGACTAGTTGACTTTCAACTGGTGACTAACCGACCAGTAAATTAAACATTTCCTCAAAAAAATTCAAGTCGACGGTTTGATCTTGCGGAATAATGATCCTTTTGGTAGACCGGTTAGAACTGTAGAGTTCAACCTGACTGGGATAAAACCACAGCGCCGTACCTCCCATTTGTAAAAAAGATTTCTCCGCATCGATCTTCAACCATTCTTCCCGCTTTTCGGGAAGGATCAGCAGGACTAGTATTAACGGGATATTGCCGCCGTTGGTTCCCTCCATCTCCCGTTTCCGGAATATGAGATCGTTGTAATTTTTGACGCTCAGATCGTAGTAGATCAGCCCGTTTCGCCGCTCTACACCTTTCCAGGTAGTAGATTTTAACTGTAGGGCGATCATCTCACTGGAATCGATCCAGCGAATGCGACCTTCGAAGATGACCTGCTTGACCCGTTTTACGAGCAGATCAACTCCGTGATCTTCAAAAGGCTTGATCACCTTAAACCCGGCCCCGCCGGCAATAGCGCCTACGAAATGCTCAGAGAGATGGGCTTTTATCTGTTCTTCAGTCATAAGCGCTACGCAGAATATTTCCTATTTTTATTCCTCAAATATACTATTATGCGCTTTTTCTACCCATTCATTTACGTTCTGGGTATAGACGGTTGTCGGGCAGGCTGCATTATATGCGCCGGGCGGTCAGGCGACGGCAGTCAACTTTGAGTATACCAGCAAGGTTTTCCAATGTCCATCTTTCACATAAGTGGCAATTCCCCCGAATAACAACTGCGCCCCCATTCGGTTTCCCATACAGTACAGAACAGTTTTTCGCTATAAGCAGAATGGACCATAATAGTTTTAAAATTCCTTCTGGGTATTTTTGTCAAAATAAAATACCGCACAATTACTACTAGCCAATAAAAATTATGGAGGCACGCGCTCATCAGCATTCCTATCCTCCTCTTCCAAACCAAGCGATTTGCGAGACCAATAACAGCCAATTGAATCATTGCCACTCCAATGGTAAGTACTGCCGGTTGCATGGATCGCAAGAGTAGTGCATTTCGACCGCTTTACTTTTCCATTTAACCTGGATGCAGACGTCCTGTTGGTCAGGCAATTTTGTCGTTGTGATAATCTTCAACTTTACACGTTGCAAGCTAGGCTTTATTCGCTTGGCTTACATTAAAAAACGGTTTTATGGAACCTTTCTATTCTCCCCATCGCCAATGGCCGAAAGCACTATTGATCTTCGGCGCATTGTTGCTGTCTTTCCAGATCGGCTGGAGTCAACGCACCATTTCCGGAGCACTTACCGATGCCGATACCAATGAACCACTCATCGGCGCTAACGTCATCGTACAGGG